>JADGAX010000006.1 GCA_015231795.1 Alphaproteobacteria bacterium
CCCTTTGAACCGATTCAACAAACCCTGTGGGACAGCAGTGACTCTGACCCCAATTCTCCCGCAGATTGGCTCCATTTGGTGGAGTATCAATATAAGCAAATCCAGAGAAGAAGGCAGCCGTTGATTGAGACGCCATTTTTATCTCCCTTATTGTAGATTTGTTATGTCGCTAATTTTTAGTGCACTTCCAGAATATAAAATGCGGCTGCCATCTGGATTTTCACAAATATTAACCGGGCCTATTCTATGAGATTTGTTATCATTATCCGTAGCCACACGTTCATAGCTACACACATTTTCAATAAATTTTACATATCCGTTAATTGACTTATAATAAACAGGAATGGATACCGAAAGGCGCATTCCCCTATCTTTTCTTAAGAAAACCTGCACTTGATCAATTTCAGAAAACGAGCTGCCCTTAATAAATATTTCGTGCGGATATTTAACAGATGTATTGTTATGAAAGTTTTCAATTGATATATGACGATACCAAGGAGGAAAGTTGTGCTCTATTTGCAAAGGGCATTTGTGAGAATTATCTTTTTCCTGACATGCAACGATAATGTTCGTGCTTTCATGATGTAATTTTGTTTGGAATCTATCCCAAATTTCTTTTCTAATTTTAACCCCTGCCACTCCAATAAACCTATTGGCGGGACTAATCAGTTCCTTTCTATTTTGCTCAGTCCCCAGTTGCCTCCCATAGTCTTCCTGAGCTTTAACTTCGTATGCCTCGACCTTCTCAAGAACAATAGATCGAGATTCGTCGGGAAGTTCTTCCAATTCATAGTGAATCTCAACCACATTCGGATCGTCGAGATTATCGATCCACAAAATTGGTGGACGAAATCCCTTTCTAACTTCCTTTGCTACCGGAAAGGTCCAGAAAAAACCTGTAATATAATGGCTTGGGGTTAAAAAACAGTTGGAACCCAATAAAGGAATAACCAGCCCGCCGTTATCCAACTGGTGGGTTAAATACGCTCTGCTCATACGATATCTTCTCTTCTGGTCGAAGATCACGAATGGGATAAGCAGGGCTGTCCCAATCGCCTCGTCAGGCGCCCAATAGCCATCACAACGCACCCTTTTGGTTACAACCATGGGCTCGTTGTTATAACGCAGGTGAAACTTCACCTCGATTACTGCGCGTCGGTCCAAAAGGAAGCTGAGCAGCCAGATACCCTTGCCGTCATCGTAATATTCGGTCACGGCGACCAAAGCCGATAGAGCCAGCACAGAGGCCAAGAGCCACCGACGAAAACGACGTGGCTTCTTCCCCGTGCCTTCAACAAGGGGGGCCTGATCCTTCGGCATGTTCTGCAGTTCAGTCATCATCTTCCCTTATTCACGCTGCCTTTTCCTTGACCCGCACTTCGCCTGCGACCGGCTTGCCGTCCTTGCCGGGTTGCAGCAGCTTCAGCGGCTTGTCAGCGAACAGGCGTTGCTTGATTTCTTTCAGCACCGCCTCTTGCCCACCGAAGGGTGCGACGAGATCGACGATCCAGGCGCGGTCGCCCGAGTTCCAATCAGATGGCCTCAGGCGCGTGTGACCCGCCATCAGACGTTGTTCGGCTTCCTCGTTCAGCATGGCCCAGGTAACGAAGGCCTGTGGTTTGTCTTTGCCGCGCACCAGCCTGAACTGGCGCAGCATGACCGGCGGCAGCACCAGCCATTCCAGATCGGCGATGAACAGGTGTTTGTGGTTGGGTGATTGCGTCATCAGCCAGACCACGTCGCCCAATACCTCGGCAGGTCCATTGGGCTGGCGCAGTGGCGTTGGCGGGGCCGCGTCGGCTACCTTGGCTTCTGCTTGCTTGGCGGATTTATCTTTTGAACTAGCCTTGCCGGACATACCGATCTCCCTGAAGAACACAGACTCAACCGCAAGAGATCGCCTATTCCATTCGGAACAAGGCCCCTCTTTTCAGCGCATTCATGGTCCCGCAGGCAGGCTTGTTTTTGTTTGATAAGCTGGCTGAAACTCTAGCCAAAGGCCTTAGAGAGTCAACACATGAAGCGGGGTCATCCTGGACGGCGCATAGGCACAGATGATGGAAGGCGCCGGGGCTGTCTCAGTGCAAGGGAGGTTGGCTTGCTTTCTGCCGCGGCTCGGTTAGGCTTGCTCCCGCTGAAATCCAGATGAAACTCAGCCTAAGGGTCAATCGATGAGCCGTTTTCTATCCGATGGACGCAGCCTTGATCAATTTTTTCATAGCCAGTTGGTTGCCTGTCCGCAATGCGGCAAGCGGACGGAACTGTTCTATCGGAACCAAGAGGTGCGGCTTGCCTGTTTGATGTGTGGACACAGCCGGAACATGGGTTGCCTTTCCAACCCCGAAGGCGACCCTGCCATTGTCAACGGAACGCCGGGGGTTGATTTTACAGCTTCCCGGTTTTCATGGTCGCTTGCGGCATGGAAGTCGGTCAGGCTTTGGCTGAGAACGCCTTGCTGCGGCGAGGAGCTGTGGGCCTATAATTTGGAGCATCTTTTGTATCTGAAGGCATATATTACCGCCAGCCTTCGAGAACGCCGTCAAGAACGGCGCACCCCCAAAAGTCCTTTGGCCTGGCAGAATACGGCTTTGATCAGCCGCATGCCGCAATGGATGAAGGATCGTAGGAATCGGGATGCCATTCTGTCCGCCATCGCCAAACTGGAGCGGATGGCGCGGTCATAGTAGGAAGGGCCAACCGCCACCAGAAGTTATAGACCTTAATCTGCCATTTATTTTGTGGGCGAAACGGGTTGGGGCGCTTCCTATCTTTACATCAATACAACTCCGGGAATTCAAAAACGGATGACATGACGTTCGGGGCGTCGCACAGCCAAGGAGGCGTCGATGCCGATGCAGGGGGAAATGGATATCCACTTCGACACGCAGGGGCGGCATGCTCTGCCGCGCGCCCAGCAGGGGGGCGGCCTTCGCTTCGATTTGTCGCAGGCAGTGACGGCCCTGTCTTCATCGCTTGATCTGATCGGCCAGCAACATGTCTATCATATGCGCCGGGTCGCCGTGATGGCCCTGGCCATGGCGCATGAGATGAACTGGAGTTCGGAACGCAAACGCGACGCCATGTATGCCGGGCTTGTCCATGATTGCGGCATCAGCTCGGAACGCGAATTCAACGATTTGTCCGTCGCCGTCGAATGCGCCAATCCGCATCCTCATTGCGAGCGAGGCGCTGCCTATCTGGCCGAATGTTTGCCGCTGTCGCGCTTTGCGCCCATCGTTGCGCACCATCACACTTCCTGGAAGGCGCTGTGCCGGATGGAGGAGATGCCAAGCGACACCCGTTTGCTGACCAATCTGGTGCAACTGGCCGATCGCGCCGACGTCATGCATCACGGCATGCGTCTGAAGGGCCGTCACGAATGGGAAGTCATCGGGCGCGAGCTGGCGCCCTATGCGGGCAGGCTGTTCAACAAGGAACTGGTCGAATGTTTCAGAGGGCTGGCCGAAACCGACGCCTTCTGGCTGCGCCTGTTGCCCGAATATGTCGAAACGGTTCATTACGATTTCGATCTGCCCGACGATCTGTCGTCGCACGGATTTGCGGAAACGCGCAGCCTGGCCCATCTGTTCGCCCGCATCGTCGACGCCAAAAGCACCTTCACCGGCGAGCATTCGCTGGGCGTCGGGCGTCTTTCGGTATCGCTGGCGCAAAGATCGGGCCTGGGCGATGAATTGTGCAACCAACTGGAAATCGCCGGGCTTTTGCACGATATCGGCAAAATGCGGGTCCCTATCGAGGTGATCGACAAGCCGGGCAGCTTCTCGCCCGAGGAGCGCCGCCTGATCCGACGCCACAGCTATGACAGTTTCCGCATCCTGGCCCCGGTGTTCCAGGGCACGCATATTCCCCGCTGGGCCAGCCAGCATCACGAGCGTTTGAACGGTTCGGGTTATCCTTTCGGCCTGAAGGCCGACGACCTTGATTTGGGCGCCAGAATCATCGCCGTCGCCGACGTGCTGCAAGCCCTGGCCCAGACCAGGCCCTATCGGCCGGCCTTCTCGCGCCCCGAAATCATCAAGACGATGAAGGAAATGGCGGATCGCGACGAGCTGGATTTCGGCCTCGTCTGCTTTGTGGCCGAGGATTTCGAGAATCTTTACGCCCAGGCCATCGGCGCCGAGGGCAAGGGGTAGGACATATCCGATATTTCCGAGATGAAGGATAAGGAACCCGTACTACTCCCGCTTCCCGATTCCTTCCGCCAGCAGCGCCACGCACAACGTATTGAAACTGACGCCTTCCAAGGCGGCTCGTCGCGCCAGGGCGGCATGAAGCGACCGGGGGACGCGCTGGCTCCACTTGCCGCTGAAGGCTTCCTCGCCCGCCTTGGGGATGGGGCGGCCCAATTCCTTCAAGGTCTCGACATAGGATTGCAAGGCGTCTCGCCCTTCCTCAATAGCTTCCTCCGGCGTCTCGCCATCGGCAATGCAGCCCGGATAATCTGGAAAACGGATCAGATAACCGCCTCCGTCTTCCTGGGAAAGCGGCTCTATTTCAAAACGCGGCAAACTGTTACCCATGGTCTTCACTTTCAATCTGGTCGATCATGTCGAGAAACAGCTTCACATAAATCGGCTTGATCGGCTTTCGAGCGGGAACCGGCAGCGGCAGCAGACCTGGGTAGCTGAAAGTTACGTGGCTGGTGCCGGGTTGGCGGTAGTCGATGCCGTATCGGCCGGCAATCCGCTTCAAATCCTCAATCCGCTGATCTCGCGGATTGTTGCGCATACGGGCGAGCGTTTTCTCGATTTTCATCACGCCAGAATGGTATCATATATGGTGCCAATTTCAAGGCCTACCCCACCCTGTTCCCGGCTTCCAGCTTGCGCCCGTCATGGGTCCAGCGCGTATCCGAAACCAATTCGGCATATTCCAGCCAGCAGCAGCCGTCGCAAGGGCATTCCCTGAATTCCCATTCCACCGGCCCCTCGCCTTTCCAGGCGAAGGGCGGCGCATCAATCTTCTGAACTTTCAAGGGCGTATTGCAGCGGGGGCACATGGGAATGGGGCGGGTCATGCCGGCGTTTCCTGATGGTATTTCTATGAAATAGGCGTCTTTTGTAGCGTTCCGCCCGCCTTGAAAGCAATTAAATCTGGCCTTTCCGGCCAAATCGTGGCATTAACCCCGCCTTCAAGAGCCGTGGCACCCCTGGAGGCCCGGTTCGGCATCTCGCATTCATTAGGAGAGAGCAATGACCGATATTCATGTCCTCGCGGCCAGTTCGCGAGAGCGGGCCGGAAAGGGGGCCGCCCGCGCCACCCGTCGTTCTGGGCTGATTCCTGCCGTCATTTATGGCGACAAGAAGCCCCCGGTGATGGTGGCGCTGGAGCCCAAGACCTTGATGACCGAATTGCACAAGGCCGGATTCCGCACCACCCTGTACGACGTCAAGGTCGGCAACGAAGCGTACCGCGTTCTGGCGCGCGACGTTCAGTTCCATCCGCTGACCGACAATCCCTTGCATGTCGATTTCCAGCGCGTGGGCGCCAGCTCGACCATTCACGTCGCCGTGCGCGTCTTGTTCGAAAACGAACTGAAGTCGCCGGGCCTGAAGCGTGGCGGCGTGCTGAACGTCGTGTTGCACGAAATCGAACTGGTTTGCCGCGCCGACAGCATTCCCTCCAAGCTGGTCATCGATCTGGCCGGTATGGACATCGGCGATTCGGTTCACATGAGCCAGATCGCCCTGCCCGACGGCGTTCGCCCTTACAACACCAGCCAGAACTTCACCGTGGCGACCATCGCGCCGCCCACCGTGATGAAGGCTTCCGACACCCAGGCCGAACAGGCGGCGGCGGCGGCGGCTTCGGCGGCTTCGGCGGCGGCGGCCGGCAAGGCTCCGGCTCCGGCGGCGGCGGCCAAGGCGCCTGCCAAGGCGCCCGCCAAGAAGTAACGCGCGGCTTTCGCAATGTTCCTCCTGGTGGGCCTTGGCAATCCGGGACAGGAACATGCCAAAGACCGGCACAATATCGGATTCATGGCGGTGGACGAAATTGTCCGCCGCCATGATTTTTCGCCCTGGCGCAAACGCTTCCAAGGCGAAACGGCGGAAGGCAACATCGGCCAGCAACGCGTGCTGGCTCTGAAACCCGCCACCTTTATGAACCTGTCCGGTCAGGCGGCGGGCGAAGCGGCGCGTTTCTTGAAAATTCCGCTCGAGAACATCCTGGCCTTGCATGACGAGTTGGACCTGTTGCCCGGCAAGCTGCGCGTCAAAACCGGCGGCGGAGCGGGCGGACATAACGGCCTTAAAAGCCTGGATGCCCATCTGGGCAACGGCTATAAGCGTCTGCGCCTGGGCATCGGCCATCCGGGGGACAAGGACACCGTGACCGGCTATGTGCTGTCGGGTTTCTCCAAGGTCGACAAGGACTGGCTGGACCCGTTCTTGGAGGCGCTGGCCAAACATATCGGCCTGGCGCTGTCGGGCAATGACAACGAATTCATGAACAAGGTGGCGCTGGCTTTGAAACCGCCGCCGCCCATAGAGAAAAAGAAGGACGCGTAAGATGGGATTCAATTGCGGCATCGTCGGCCTGCCCAATGTCGGCAAGAGCACGCTGTTCAACGCGCTCACCAACACGGCCGCCGCCCAGGCCGCCAATTATCCCTTCTGCACCATCGAACCCAATGTCGGACGCGTGGCGGTTCCCGATCCCAGACTGGAGCGGCTGGCGGCAATTTCGAAAAGCCAGAAGATCATCCCCACCCAGCTTGAATTCGTCGATATCGCCGGGCTGGTGCGCGGCGCTTCCAAGGGCGAGGGTCTGGGCAACCAGTTCCTGGCCAACATCCGCGAGGTGGACGCCATCGTGCATGTGCTGCGCTGCTTCGAAGATTCCGACATCACCCATGTCGAGGGATCGGTCGACCCGGTGCGCGACGCCGAAACGGTGGAAACCGAACTGATGCTGGCCGATCTGGACAGCGTGGAAAAGCGCGTCATCGCCGCGCAGAAAAAAGCCAAGACCGGCGACAAGGAAGCCAAGGAACTGCTGCAGGTTCTGGAACCGGTGCTGACCGCCCTGCAAGCCGGTCTGCCCGCGCGCAAGGCCAAGATCGATGCCGATCTGAAACCTCTGCTGGCCAAGCAGCAGCTTCTATCCGCCAAGCCGGTCTTGTACGCCTGCAATGTCGAGGAAGCCTCGGCTTCGACCGGCAACACCTTCTCGGCCAAGGTGGAAGAGATGGCGGCAAGCCAGGGCGCCGCCACCGTCATCATTTCCGCCGCCATCGAGGCCGAGGTGGCGCAGTTGGCCAGCGACGACGACAAGCGCGAATTCCTGGCCGCCCTTGGCCTGGACGAAACCGGACTGGCCCGCGTGATCCGCACCGGCTACGAGTTGCTGCATCTGGTCACCTTCTTCACCGTCGGCCCCAAAGAGGCCCGCGCCTGGACCGTGCACAAGGGCGCCAAAGCCCCCGAAGCCGCGGGCGCCATCCATACCGATTTCGAGCGCGGCTTCATCCGCGCCGAAACCATCGCCTTCGACGACTTCGTCTCGCTGGGCGGCGAAACGCCCTGCAAGGAAGCGGGCAAGATGCGACTGGAAGGCAAGGAATATGTCGTCGCCGACGGCGACATCTTCCATTTCCTGTTTAATGTGTAGCCATTGAATAGATTTGCGCGCAACTACTCATCAGAAGCGATGTTTTATAGGTTACACATTTTCAATCCACGCTGAATAAGTTTGTCCGTCGCTCCTAATATTATGTGCTCGAATTGGGGGTGTCGTGCCATTTGACTTTTCGCGTCTGGGAAACCACCGACCCCCATCGCCACCCCATTCAAACCGTAAACGGTTCCCCCTAGCTCGATCAAGACAAGTGGTCGAACAGTTCCTCCAAATGATTTTTTCTTGCACGAAAGTCTACCGTTATCAAAATTGACAAAGGGCCACTCATCACCATATTCCTGTTTTCCAACGGTTAAGGCGCTGTCCCCACAAGCCGTGACGAAGAAGAATAGGAAAACAACTAGAACCAAGTATCTCATTTCGGTTCTCCATGCACAGCGCGGCACGCAAACCGCATCATCTGGATGTTGTTTTCCAAGTGCGTATCGACAAGAATCGGGGCTTTGCTGCCACACCTCCCATCACTAAGAATCTCTTTAGCTGCCTCCGTACGGTTGGAGCGTCTATCGAGTACGTATGGATTGGGAAAGAGTCTTACTCCCATGTTAAACACGGCCACATCATAAATGCCTTCTTCGCGGGGCCAGACAGCAATCTTGATTTCACCTTCTACGGGATGGTTGATTAAATGCGTCTCAACCCCTGGAGCATCTTGTGCGCATGCGCCAAGAAGTAGTAAAGCGATCAACGAACGCAGTCTCATAGATTTCTCCGATTCTATCACTCCTGAGCAGACTCCAGGCGGTCCTTGTAGGCCTCGAAAGCTCGCAGGAACTCGTCTTGTTTGTCGAGCATGGTGGAAAGGTGAATGCCATAATAGTGAGGTGGCTCGGCCACGTAGGGCTCCCTCATCGGCTTGCCATCTTTTCGTATATCCACAACCTTCCCGCCAACGACTTCGGCAATATCGCTGAAGTAGGCCATATCCGCATCAATCCTGCCAATATCCCGCCCTCTCCTGGCCGTGTAGCAAGTAAAGTACGGAGTTCCTTTCGGCTCACCCCAGCCTGCTTCCGCATAGATATGTCCTAAAGGCGCGTCGCCTTGCTCAGTTCTTAAGATCAACTTCATGCCACGTCCAAATAGGTAATAGGCATTCAGGGTCTCCGACATTTTGTCGAGGAAAGTCTGTAGCCGCTCGGACATGCCGGGTGCCAGCTTCGCAAGAGTTTCAAAAAACTCGTCACTGCTGATGGAATAACGTTGCGAGACCGCTCCGACCAACCTCTTGCCGTCATTCTCCAGCGGCGCAACTTCGACACGCCCGTCGCTGGCAATCCGGACGATGCCGCGTTCGATCAGAACGGTACGGGCCATGACGCTTGGCAGGACCAAATGGCCGCCCATGGATTGCGAAAGCGCATACACCGCCATTTCGACAAGCCCTAGCGTGAAGTGAGAACCCGCATGATCCTGCAAGAAGCCGGTCAGGGTTTCAACGTCTTCCCTTATGCCGTCGCCGACGATCAACAAGAGTATCCGACCCAGCCGCAGATTCCTGGAAACCGCGTCGATGAAGGAAACTTCGTCGCCGCCCTGTTCTCTTGTCACGATGTCGAACAAGGACTTTTCCGTCTTCCCGCGATTTGCCTTCGCAATCGCCGCTTCAAGGTCTTGATAGGACCAATCCGACATGCTGTGTGCATAGTCGATGGCCTGCATGACTACCTCGCGCCGGGCTTGCGGATTGCGCCACAGCTTGCATTCGACCAGAACGATATCACCATCCGGCGTCATGAACAGATTATCGGCGTATCCCGCTGTCGTCGGAAGCTCCATGCAGACGGGCACCACTTCCTCAAACCTCGGTTCGATATCCGTAATCGGTAGGGACTGGGGAAATGAGTAAATGAGCCTTTGCAGCCACCCCTCGTCATACGATTTTCCCTCGTTACCTTGGGTGAGAGAGACCCTTCGCAAAACTCGCGCCGTTTCAAAATCATCTAGGTCGTCAATGGTGACTGGCAACCCCTGTCGGCGCCGCTCGAATTCGCCACTCATCGCTTTATCCCCCCAAGACCACAACTCAGCAGCACTCGGAATAATATACATAACGTTTTATACAACCAAGGATTTGTTTTGCGTTACCAGCCATTGCTGTTTGAGGATTGGCAATAAACCTTCCCGTATACTGTTATCCTCGCGTACTATTCGTAGTCGCAATCTTCCCAATAGCCGCCCTTGCCGCTGCCCAGATGGGCGAAGCTGCCAGTCAGTTCGATCCGCATCACGTATTTCGCCATCTTGTATCAAAGCTGGCGCAGTTGGCCAGCGACGACGACAAGCGCGAATTCCTGGCCGCCCTTGGCCTGGACGAAACCGGACTGGCCCGCGTGATCCGCACCGGCTACGAGTTGCTGCATCTGGTCACCTTCTTCACCGTCGGCCCCAAAGAGGCCCGCGCCTGGACCGTGCACAAGGGCGCCAAAGCCCCCGAAGCCGCGGGCGCCATCCATACCGATTTCGAGCGCGGCTTCATCCGCGCCGAAACCATCGCCTTCGACGACTTCGTCTCGCTGGGCGGCGAAACGCCCTGCAAGGAAGCGGGCAAGATGCGACTGGAAGGCAAGGAATATGTCGTCGCCGACGGCGACATATTCCATTTCCTGTTTAATGTGTAGTCCACTACTTCGTGAAATCGAGCTGGGCGGCGCCCAGAATGGCGCCCTGATTCTTTTCTTGCAGCAGCAGGGCGACCGCCTTGGCGTCAGCGGGCAAGGACGCAAGGGGATAAGTTAGGCGCGCCGCCTGCCCCTTCCATGCCCCAAGATGCTCAAGCCCGCGCACGATATTGTATTCTTGCAAACGACGCCCTGAATTTTCGCCCCGACCGACCGGCGTTTCCGCTTTTGGAAGATAGGCGACAAGAAGTATATCGGCAGGAATGGCCGCAGACGCTTGGTCGATCTCAATGTTCAATTCCGACCCGACAATGGCCAACCGAACCGCGACGCCTTCTCTTTTGGTTGAAAGCAGAGCCTGCGCGCGGCGACGATCCGAGCCGACCAAATCATTCACCCCATCGATCACCATCTGCGGCGTATAGACCGAGCGTAGGGACAGGCGGGTTTTATAGGTCTTCTGGCGTTCGACCGCCTCGGGCATGGAATAGCGGTCCTTCCAGCCGATATAGTCCCAATAGCTGACATGGTAGGCTAGGGCCACCACATCCTTGCGCTGGGCCAACTCGCCCAGAAAGGCGTCGGCCGGCGGGCATGAACTGCATCCTTGCGAAGTAAACAGCTCAACCACCGCCGGCCTGTCGGTCGCCAGGACTTCATGCGACGCCATTACTATCACCAGCATGGCTATCAGGCGTTTCATCGTCCTGGCCGCCCTTGCGCCATCCGTTACATCTTCTTGTCCATCTTGTCCTTCTTGTCCATGGCGTCCTTCTTCATGGAGTCCGGCTTCTCCATGCTGTCCTTCTTCTCCATGGGTTCCTTCATCATGGAATCCTTCTTTTCCATCCCCTCTTTCTTCATGCCGTCCTTCTTGTCCATGCTTTCCTTTTCCGGCGCGCCGTATTGCGCCTGCGCAGGGACAACGGTCGCCGCCAAAAGCATGGCCGCCAAAATTGCTGGAATCGTCAATATACGTGCCTGCATTGAAGCCTCCTGTCGATGGATCCAGGCGGCCCGCAAGCGCAGGCCCGCCGAAGAGATGCGATACCCTTCACATGGTCTTTCGCAACCTTGCGGCCCAGGGTTACAGGCGGAAGATAATTTTGTTCAGGAAGACCGGCTCAGACCGGCAACGAAATTGACAATCAGCGTTCTGACAAGACTGTCTTGCTTGCAGGATGTCACAATGTCGAGCTTGCCGCTGGAGGCCAGCGATCCGATGCCATGCAGGCTGGCCCACAGCACCAAGGCAGCCTCGGCCCTTTTCTGACCTTGCCTTGGTCCGAACAGAGGTGCCAGGGCGGCCTCGACCTTTTGCAGCAATTCCTGAACGCGCGCATTGAACCAGTCGGGAAGCGGGTTGTCCTCGCCCAGCCGGTATTCGAACAACAATTCCCACAGGCGGGGATGCCGTTCCAGAAACGACAGATAGGCCATGGCCTGGGCCAGCAGATCGTCTTCCGGTTTACCTGACAAACGCACGCCAGCCAGGGCCTGGTCCAGCATGGCCAGGGTTTGCGCATTCAACTGCACGACCAGATCGTCTTGATTGGCAAACAGATTATAGAGCGTGCCCGGCGAATAGCCGATGACCTCGGCCACCCGCCTGGCCGTCAGGGCCTTGAAGCCGTCGCGCTCCACCAATTGGCGGGCAGCCGACAAAATCAGCTCGTGCAGTTCTTCGCGGCTGTGATCGGAACGGCGGGCCATGAAGTCCCCTTTCGGAAAAATGTACGCTGTTCAAAAAAATATATTGAACGACGTTCAGTTACAAGCTATATTCGGATTATGAACGCTGTTCAATATATTGGATTGATCAGAGGAGGCGCAATATGGGAACTTCATTGACCATCGCCGTACCCGCAGCAATCGCCCTGGGTGTGCTTATGATGACGTCATCCGCCAATGCCGCCATTCGAAACAATGGCCTTAGCGACAAGGCCCAGACCCTGCTCGAACAATCCTTCCAAGGCCTTGAAGGGCAAGAACTGGTCGATTACCACGCTCATATGCTGGGGCTGGGCGTGGGCGGCACCGGCGCTTCGGTCAATCCAAAGCTGCTAAGCTGGCGCCATCCTGTGGCCCGTCTGAAGGCCAAGATATTCTTCAAAAGCTCGGGCATTCAAAGCGAGGCCGACGCCGACCGTCAATATGTCGAGCGTCTTCGCCAGTTGGCGGGCGAATTTCCCCGGCCCAAAAAACTGGTCATTCTGGCGTTCGATTACCGGCGCGGAAAAAATGGCCACATCTTGCAAGACGACAGCGAGTTTCACACGCCCAGCGATTATGTGCTGGATCTGTCCATGCGCCATCCCGAACATTTCATCCCGGCTGTCTCGGTGCATCCTTACGATCCAGAAGCGCTTTCCAAGCTGGAAATCTATGCAAACCAAGGGGTGCGCATCGTCAAATGGCTGCCCAACGCCCAGGGTATGGACCCTTCCGACCCCGCCATCGATCCCTATTACCGGCTGATGGCCAAGCACGACATGATCTTGCTGTGCCATACCGGGGAAGAATCGGCGGTGCATTCCCCGGACGATCAACGGCTGGGCAATCCGCTGCTGCTGCGCCGGGCGCTGGATAATGGGGTACGGGTGATTCTGGCCCATGCGGGCAATCGCGGCATGAACGAGGATTTGGACAATCCCGGACGGCAAGCCCGCAATTTCGATCTGTGGCTGCGCATGATGGACGACCCCAGATACGAACATCTCCTGTTCTCGGACATCTCGGCCATCACCCAGACCATCCGCAGCCACAAGGATTTGCGCATTTTGCTGGAACGCGCCGACTTGCATTCCCGTCTGGTCAATGGCAGCGACTATCCCCTGCCCGCCATCGACATCTTCATCCAGCCATGGCTTTTGCAAATGGGTGGTTTCATCACCAATCAGGAGCGCAAGTCCTTGAACGAAATCCGCCGACACAATCCGCTGCTGTTCGACTTCGCCCTGAAGCGCACGATGAAACATCCTAAAACCGGCGCCAAGTTCCCGACCCAGCTGTTCGCCGCCCATCCCGCCCTTGCCGGGCTGGCAGAACCCCTGCACAATCCAAGCGTCGCCAAGGGGGAGAAGTGACATGACCTCGGATTTGACCAGCGTGCTGTTCAAGCGCCGCTTCTGGCCGCTGTTCGTCAGCCAGTTCCTGGGGGCGGCCAACGACAATCTATTCAAGAACGCGATGGCCATCCTGGTCATCTACCGTTTAAGCGAACAATCGCCCATCGCGCCGCAAATTCTGGTCACGCTGGCGGCTGGCATCTTCATCCTGCCCTTCTTTCTCTTCTCGGCCACGGCAGGCCAAATCGCCGACCGCTTCGAGAAATCCTTCCTGATCCGCATCATCAAGTTCGCCGAAATCCTGGTCGCCTGCCTGGGCGCCTGGGCGCTGCTGATCCCCAGCGTGGTGGGCATGGTCTGCGTCCTGTTCTTGCTGGGCGTTCAGGCGGCCTTCTTCGGCCCCTTGAAATACGCCATCATCCCCGAGCAGTTGGAAGAGAACGAACTGGTCAGCGGCAACGCCGCCATCGAGGGCGGCACGTTCCTGGCGATCCTACTGGGCACCATCGCGGGCGGCGTTCTGATCTTGCAGAATGGCGGCACCGTGATCATCGCCGTCCTGGTCATCTGCCTAGCGGCTCTGGGCTTTGCCGCCAGCCTGTTCCTGCCCAAGGCGCATCCCGGCAACGCTTCGGTGCGCATCAACCCGAATTTCGCGGGCGAAACCCTGCATGTGCTGGGCATGATCCGCCGCCAGCGCGCCATCTTCCTGTCGGTGCTGGGCATTTCCTGGTTCTGGCTGGTCGGCGCCACCTATCTGTCGCAATTTCCCGCCTTCGCCAAGGACGTGCTGAACGCCGACGAGCAGGCGGTAACCTTGATGCTGACCATCTTCTCGGTCGGCATCGGCATTGGATCGATGATCTGCACCCGCCTGCTGAAAGGCGAAATCTCGGCCCGCTTCGTGCCTTTCGCCGCCCTGGCCATGGCCCTGTTCGCCTTCGACCTGTGGCTGACCAGCCGCGCCATGACGGCTGGCGGAACCAACGCCATCCGGCCCCTGCTCGACTTCCTGGGCGACTTTTCGTCCTGGCGCGTGCTGGCCGATCTGCTGCTGCTGGCCATCGCGGGCGGCATCTACATCGTGCCGCTGTACACGATCTTGCAATCGCGCAGCCTGGAGAGCGAACGGGCGCGCATCATCGGCGCCAACAATATCGTAAACGCCGCCTTCATGGTGCTGGCGGCAGGGGCCAGCGCCGCCATGCTGTCCATGGGATTCTCGGTGCCCGAGGTGTTTCTGACCATCGCGGCGGCGACGCTGGTGGTGGCGGTCTATATCTGCGGCCTGCTGCCCGACGCTTTCTTGAAGGGCGTTTTCTCATGGCTTCTGAGCCGCCTGTACGGCGTCGAGGTCAAGGGCATTGAGAATCTGAAATCCATCGGCAACAAGGCGGTGATCGTGGTCAATCACGTCTCGTTCCTGGATGCCGTGCTGATGGCCGCCTTCCTGCCCATGAAGCCGACTTTCGCCATCAACAGCTTCATAGCAAGGCTGTGGTGGGTGAAGCCCTTTTTGTCGGTGGTCGATGCCTATCCGATGGACCCCACCAATCCGATGTCGACCAAGGGCCTGATCCACGCCGTGCAGGAGGGCCGCAGCTGCGTCATTTTCCCCGAAGGCCGCATCACCGTGACCGGGGCCTTGATGAAGATCTACGAAGGCCCCGGCATGATCGCCGATAAGGCGCAAGCCCCCATCGTCCCGGTGCGCATCGACGGCGCGCAGTTCACGCCCTTCTCGCGGCTGAAGGGCAAGATCAAGCTGCGCTGGTTTCCCCATATCACGATCACCATTCTGCCGCCCTGCCGCTTCGATTTGCCCGAAGAGATCAAGGGACGCGCGCGCCGCCAGAAGGTCGGCGTCGCCCTTTACGACGTGATGTCGCGCATGATGTTCGAAACGACAAACAGCCAGCGCACCTTGTTCGAGTCCTTGCTGGACGCCAAGCGCACCCATGGCGGCGATGCCTTGGCCTGTGAGGACATCAACCGCAAGCCCCTCAGCTACGACCGCCTAATCATAGGGGCCATCGCCCTGGGGCGGCGGATTTGCGAAGGCACGGCGCAGGGCGAAGCGCTGGGCCTGATGCTGCCCAATTCCAATGCCGCCGCCGCCGCCTTCTTTGCGGCGCAGTCGCAAGCGCGCGTTCCGGCCATGCTTAATTTCTCCACCGGGGCGGCCAATGTTCTGTCGGCTTGCGAAACCGCCAGCGTCAAAACCGTGATCACGTCTCGCCGCTTCATCGAACAAGCCCGTCTGGGCGTTCTGGCCGAAGCGCTGGAGGCCAAGGTCAGGCTTATTTATCTGGAAGACGTCAAGGATGCGATGGGATTGTCCGACAAGTTCTACGGCCTGCTGGCCAGCTTGTTCGCGCGCAAAATCGTCAAACGCCAAGACATCTCGCCGCAAGCGCCTGCGGTGATTTTGTTTACCTCGGGTTCCGAAGGAACGCCCAAAGGCGTGGTGCTGTCGCATGTCAACCTGCTGGCCAATCTTTCCCAGATCGCGGCCCGCGTCGCTTTTTCCTCGACCGATATCGTCTTCAACGCCCTGCCCATCTTCCATTCCTTCGGCCTGACCGGCGGCATGCTGCTGCCCATCTTGTCGGGCATCAAGACGTTCTTATATCCATCGCCGCTTCATTACCGCATCGTGCCCGAGATGGTCTACGACACCAACGCCACCATCATGTTCGGCACCGACACCTTCCTGGCAGGCTATGCGCGGGTGGCCTCGCCCTATGATTTCTACAGCGTGCGCTATATCTTTGCGGGCGCCGAGAAAGTGAAAGACGAAACCAGGCGCATCTGGATGGAAAAATTCGGCGTGCGTATCCTGGAAGGTTATGGCGCCACCGAAACCGCCCCCGTGATCGCCGTCAACACGCCCATGCATTTCAAGGCGGGAACGGTGGGGCGTATTCTGCCCGGCATCGACTACCGGCTTGAACAAATGCCGGGCGTCCCCGAGGGCGGAAGGCTGTGGGTGAAGGGACCCAACATCATGCTGGGCTACTACCGCGCCGAAAAGCCGGGCCTGCTTGAACCTTTGAATGATGGCTGGTACGACACCGGCGACATCGTTTCCATCGACGAGTTGGGCTTTGTGCGCATCCTGGGCCGCGCCAAGCGATTCGCCAAGATCGCCGGAGAAATGATCTCGCTTGGCAAGGTGGAAGGCGAGATCGCCGCCCTATGGCCGCAGCAGCATCATGCCGTGATCGCCCTGCCCGACGAGCGCAAGGGCGAACAGCTGATCTTGATCACAGAAAACCAATCCGCCGCCCGCGACGCCATCCTGGCCCATTTTCGCGCCCAGGGCTTGTCAGAACTGATGGCCCCCAAGGCGATCTTGAAAGTGGATCGTCTGCCCATCTTGGGAACCGGCAAAACCGACTATCTGGGCGTAAAGGCCCTGGCCGAAGCCTTTGTCAGCCCGGCGACAGACGGAGAGAATTAGCGGCCCGGCCAATAAAAATGAAAAAACCCGTCAATTCAGCGAATTAACGGGTTTTTTAGGTGGTGGGCGCTGTAGGATTCGAACCTACGACCCGCTGATTAAGAGTCAGCTGCTCTACCAACTGAGCTAAGCGCCCTGAAAGGGAGGCCCGGGGTATAGCAAAGCCGGCCCCCCTTGTCGATAGACTTTGTTGAATTTCCCCAACTTGCTCCAAGCCCTGGCTTGCGCTGGCCGTCCGGCTTGGCTACCCTCGCCTTCCCGCCGGTATTTCGTCAGGCCCAAGGATGGCCGCTGGCGGGCAATTTCATTCTTCTGCTTCACCAAACCGGCGCGGCAGCCTGCCGTTATTGTTGCAATGATGGCGCGGTCCTCGCCGTTCAAAGCGTTGCAATTCCGTTTATTGTATGTTCGCATCGCGTGGCATTGCCCATCCGCTGTTTATCCAAGGGAGGCCCTTCATCCCATGAGCCGGTTTCAAGGCACCGATTCTTACGTCGCCACCGAAGACCTGAGGGTCGCGGTCAACGCCGCCATCACGCTGGAACGCCCCTTGCTGGTCAAGGGCGAGCCGGGCACGGGCAAGACCGTGCTGGCCAGGGAGGTGGCCAACGCGTTGGGCCGCGACCTGATCGAATGGCACATCAAATCGACGACCAAGGCCCAGCAAGGCCTGTATGAGTACGACGCCGTTTCCAGACTGCGCGATTCCCAACTGGGCGAATCCAAGGTTCACGACATCTCGAACTACATCAAGCGCGGCAAGCTGTGGGAAGCCTTCGAAGCGCCCAAGCCGCCCGTGCTGCTGATCGACGAGATCGACAAGGCCGACATCGAATTTCCCAACGACTTGCTGCTGGAACTCGACCGCATGGAGTTCCACGTCTACGAAACCGGCCAAAGCGTTGCGGCCAAGGTGCGCCCGGCGGTCATCATCACGTCGAACAACGAAAAGGAATTGCCCGACGCCTTCCTGCGCCGCTGCTTTTTCCATTACATCCGCTTTCCCGACGCCGACACCATGGCCGCCATCGTCGAAGTGCATTATCCGGGCATCAAAAAGGCGCTGCTGTCGGAAGCCCTGTCCATGTTCTTCGAGGTCCGCGAAGTGCCCGGCCTTAAGAAAAAGCCGTCAACCAGCGAGTTGCTGGATTGGATCAAGCTGCTGCTGGCCGAAGACATGACGCCCGGCCAGTTGAAGGAACGCGACGCCAAGAACATTCTGCCGCCCCTGCACGGCGCCTTGTTGAAGAACGAGCAGGACGTGCACATGTTTGAGCGCTTGGCCTTTCTGTCGCGCCGGGACGGGCGCTGACTGGCCAGGGCAAGCAACGTGTTCGTCCCCTTCTTTCTTGAACTGAGAAAGGCCAAGGTTCCGGTCTCGCTGATGGAGTATCTGACGCTCCTTGAGGTGATGGCCAAAGGCCTGGCCGACTACGACGTCGAAAAGTTCTATTACTTGTCGCGCGCCACCCTGGTGAAGGACGAGCGCAACATCGACAAGTTCGACCGTGTTTTCGGCCAGGTTTTCAAGGGGATTGAAGGCAACCTGGACGGTGTGGAAAGCAGTACGGCCCTGATCCCCGAGGAGTGGCTGAAGAAGATGGCCGAACGCCACCTGACGCCCGAGGAAATGGCCCATATCCAGTCGCTGGGCGGCTTCGAGAAGCTGATGGAGACTTTGAAGAAGCGGCTAGAGGAACAGAAGGAGCGCCATCAGGGCGGCTCGAAATGGATCGGCACGGCGGGCACCTCGCCCTTCGGGGCTTACGGCTACAATCCGGAAGGCATTCGCATCGGCCAGGATCGCTCGCGCCATCGCCGGGCCGTCAAGGTCTGGGACAAGCGCGAATTCAGGAATTACGACGATTCGGTCGAGATCGGCACGCGCACCATCAAGGTGGCCTTGCGCCGTCTGCGCCGTTTCGCCCGGGAAGGGGCGGCCACCGAACTGGATTTGCCCGGCACCATCCGCGCCACCGCCCATCAAGGCGGCCTGCTCGATCTGAAAATGCGCCCCGAGCGCCACAACAAGGTCAAGGTGCTGCTGCTGCTGGATGTCGGCGGGTCGATGGACGATCATGTGCGCCTGGTCGAGGAACTGTTCTCGGCGGCGCGTACCGAGTTCAAGCATTTCGAACACTTCTATTTCCATAATTGCCCTTACGAGGCTTTGTGGAAGGACAACCGGCGCAGAAACAGCGACATCGTCCCTACGCAGCAAGTCTTGCGCACTTTCGGCCCCGACTGGAAATTGGTGATGGTGGGCGACGCCAGCATGAGTCCCTATGAAATCGCCTATGCCGGAGGGGCGGTCGAACATTGGAACGAAGAGGCGGGATCGGTCTGGATGCACCGGCTGGCGGACGCCTATCCCAGCATGGCCTGGATCAACCCGGTGCCGAAATCAAGCTGGTCTTATACATCCTCAATTGGCATGATGGAGCGGCTGACCGAGGGGCGCATGTTTCCGCTGACCCTGGAAGGCCTTGATCTGGCCATGCAAAACTTGAACCGATGAACGAACAGACAAAACAGTTCGGCTGGAGAGACGAATACAGCGTCGGTCATCTTGGCCTGGATGGCGAACATCGCTACTTCATCGAGCTGATCAATCGCCTGTCGCTGGCCCTGACCAGCAATTTTCCGCGCCAGGAGATTCTGGACATTCTGATCATGCTTGAATCCGAAACCGAGGTTCACTTTCAGCATGAGGAAGAGGTGCTGAAGCTGACCGGATATCCCAGCGTTCGCGACCATGCGGAAAAGCACCGAAAACTGCTAGGCGACATCATCGACGCGCGCCACGCCGTCGAGAAGAGAACGGAAATCGATATCAAGGCGGAAAGCCACAGAATTTCGGCGCTGCGTTCGCAGATGTTCGAACATATCCTGAGCGAGGACATGGCGCTGCGCCACTCACAAAGATAGGCTTTTACCCAAGTTCCTTGCGCAGCAATGCCAATTGGCTTTGCGATTCGGCATCCAGCGGATCAATCTCGGCCGCTTTTTCCAGATGCGCCGCCGCCTCTTCCGGATCGCCGAAAGACAGCCAGGACAGACCCAGCCCCTTATGATATTCCGCAGGTTTGGGATCGGCGGCCACGGCCTGATCGAATTCGGCAATCGCCTTGCCCGCCTCGCCGCGCTTCAAAAGAAAGAAGCCCAGCCTAGCATGCGCTTCGGCATTGATGGGATCAAGCGCCAGGGTTTTCTTGAAGCGTCCCTCGGCGGCGGCGTCCTCGCCCAGGGCCAGCAACGCCTTGCCAAGCTGAAGCTGGTAGGCAGCCTTGAACGGATCGAGATCGACAGCCCGCTTGAACCATTTCGCAGCTTCGACCTGCTCTCCTTCCTCGACCAGCAGGGCGGCCAGATTGCTGGCCCCCTCGCCCGAGGGGCGCGGCGCTTCCGCCGACGCGCGAAAATGCCCTTTGGCGGAATCGATATTGCCCAGCGCCCGATGCGCCTCGCCAAGCGTGTTGTGAAAATCGGCGCTGGAGGGCGACAGTTCCAGGGCCTTCGAAGCCAGATCGACCGCCTGTTGGGCGTCGCCGTCTTGCAGGCGGGTCAACCCCAGAAGATGCAAGGCTTCGGCGTTGTGCGGTTCGATGGTGAGTATCTCGCCATAGATCTCAGCCGCCTCGGCAACCTTTCCGGCCCGATGGCGCCTTAAGGCACGTTTCATCATTTCTGCGGTCGCTGCGCCCATGCTCACCCCTAAAAGACAGGCGCATTGTAGAACGCAAACCGGTGGCTCTGTCCACCGGTTGTTTTACGAAAGGGGAGGTTGCTTTAAGCGCTGGCGGCGGCGACGGCGCGAACGGGAAGCACTTCCGCTCCCGAGGCTGGTACGACCAGCGTCTCACACATCGGTTCCAGGCGATAGGCCGTCGGATCGGACAGCAGGGCGCGCAGCAGCAGATTGTTCATGGCGTGGCCGGAACAACGGCCCTGGAAACGGCCCAGAATGGGATGGCCGGCCAGATACAGATCGCCAACAGCGTCCAGCACCTTGTGACGCACGAACTCGTCGTCATAACGCAGGCCGTCTTCATTCAAAATCTTGTTGTCGGCGCCAATCACCACGGCATTGTTCAGCGAACCGCCCTTGGCAAGGCCAGCCGCCCTGAGCATGGCCACTTCCTGTTCCAACCCGAAGGTGCGCGCCCGGCACACTTCCGAGCGGAAGGCGCTGGAAGTGATTTCGACCTGCATTTCCTGGCGGCTGATGGCGGCGCTGGCGAAATCGATGGCCAGATCGACCTGGAAACTGTCGGCAGGCTCCAACGACACCATGCGGTCGCCGTCTTGCAGCTTGATCGGGCGCAGCACGCGAATGGCCATGCGGGGCGCATCTTGCTCGACCACGCCCGCGCAATCGATCAGGAAGACGAAGGGCTGGGCGCTGCCGTCCATGACCGGCACTTCAGGCCCGGTGATTTCGATCAGAAGATTGTCGATCCGGCTGCCCGCCAGGGCGGACATCAGATGTTCGATCGTGCGCACCACGGCGCCGTTCGCGGAAACGCCGGTGCACAGGCGGGTGTCGTCCACCATGTCCCAGCGGGCGGGGATCAGGGCGCCGTTGCCCGCGATGTCCGTCCGCTTGAAGACGATGCCGTGATCCACCGGAGCAGGTTTCAGCGTCATCGTGACCTTGACGCCCGAATGCAGGCCAACGCCGGTGCAGGAGATGGGATTTTTGAGGGTGCGCTGGCTGATCGGGTGACCGGAGAGCTTGACGCCGCCAGCAGCCTGGCCGTTCTGCCCGTACCTTCTGGTCATCGCATCGAACATGCCGTTATCCCCTAATCAAAACCGAACCACTAAATGCGCACTTTCACGACATCCTTGTAACAAGACCTGGGGCCAGCAACAAATCACTTCATGTTACGGATTGTTACGCATGCGCAAGGATGTTCGCGCTATGAACAACAAACGAAATCAATGACATACAAAAACGAACCCGGCCACCCATGACTTGGGTGGCCGGGCAATGTTTCAAGGCTTGCCGATAGGCTTAATTGGCCTGACGGCGCAGGAAAGTCGGAATGTCCAGCGCATCCTCGTCGCCCTTCGACAAGGTGGGCCGGTCCAAAGGATCAAGGCCGCCCAAACGGGGCTGCGAGGTCTGGATCAACCCGGCCTGCGGCGCTTGCGGCGATGCTGGGGCCGGAGCGGAAGGACGCTTGGCCGCCCCGGTGACCAGACCGAACAGGCTGGACGACTTCTTGGCCTGCGGCTCGGCCTTGGCCGGATCGGGCCGCAGCAAGTCGGGCAGACGATCTTCCTCGGCCCGCATCCTCGGCTGGGCCGCCCCATTCATCACGGCGGCTTCGGCGAAGGGATCCGCCTTGGCCGCAGGCGCGTCCTCCAGCGTCGCCGGAGCGGGCGGAATATAGGCTTCCGCCTTGGGCGGCTCCTGGGCATGGCGCTCGTGGGCGACGATATCCAGGCTGGGCTGGAGAACGGTGCGCATCGGCTCGACGGGCCTCGCCATGGCGACCATGGTTCGGGTCTGAACCTGAAGCGTTTCGGGCTGCGGCTGGGCTTGCGCCAGAGCCGGAGCCGGAGCGCTTGTCATCGTCGGAGCATGGACGGGGCTGGGCGCTTGCACAGGTTCGCTGGCCTGACGCTGTTCGCGATTGGCGATGAAGTCGAACACGCTGGGCTTGCCGCGCACAGCACTTTCGGCATCGATGCCGGTCGCCACCACCGAAATGCGGATCTTTCCTTCAAGTGCGTCGTCGAAGGTTGAACCGAAGATGATGTTGGCGTCGGGATCGGCCTCGTCGCGGATGCGGTTGGCCGCCTCATCCACTTCGAACAAGGTCAGATCGGAACCACCCGTGATGTTGATCAGAACGCCCCTGGCCCCCTTCATCGACGTGTCGTCGAGCAGCGGGTTCGAGATGGCGGCCTCGGCGGCGTCGAGTGCTCGCCGCTCTCCAGCCGACTCGCCCGTCCCCATATGGGCCTTGCCCATCTCACCCATCACGGTGCGGATGTCGGCGAAATCGAGATTGATCAGGCCGGGCACCACCATCAGGTCGGTGACGCCGCGCACGCCCGAGCACAGCACGTCGTCGGCCATCTTGAAGGCCTCGGCGAAGGTGGTTTTCTGGTTGGCGACGCGAAACAGATTCTGATTGGGAATGATGATCAGCGTATCGACGATGGCCGCCAACTCCTCGATCCCGGCTTCGGCCAGGCGCATGCGGTGATGGCCTTCGAACTGGAACGGCTTGGTGATGACGCCGACGGTCAGAATGCCCTGTTCGCGGGCCGCCCGGGCAATCACGCCCGCAGCCCCCGTGCCGGTGCCGCCGCCCATGCCCGCCGTGATGAAGGCCATGTTGCAGCCCGACAATTCGGACAGAATTTCTTCCATCGCCTCTTCGGCGGCGGCCCTGCCGATATCGGGCCTTGATCCTGCGCCCAAACCCTGCGTGGTGCCGACCCCCAATTGGATGCGCCGGTTGGTTTTCGATTGCGAAAGCGACTGGGCATCGGTGTTGGCGACAACGAATTCGACGCCTTCCAGGCCGGACTGGATCATGTTGTTGACCGCATTGCCGCCCGCACCGCCCACGCCGATGACGACGATGCGCGGTTTAAGCTCGGGATGCCCCGAGGGCAGAGAACTAAAATTGATCGCCATAAGTCCACCTCCTGCAGAGCGCCGGATCAACCGGCACAGCTTAAAAGCTAAAAGTTAAAAATTATCCCTCAACCACTGCCCGAAGCGTCCGAATTTGCCCGCGGACGCCACATTTTGTTTAGAACTCTTCTCGGGGGCCGCGGCGAGGCTGCTGGCCCCATAGCGCAGCAACCCGGCGGCGACGGCGAAGGCGGGTCCCCCGGTGGCTTCGGCCAGACCGGCGAATCCTTGCGGGCGGCCCATGCGCACCTGCTTGTCCAACACTTGGCCCGCCAGATCGCGAACCCCCGACAATTGACTGGCCCCGCCCAGCAGAACGACGCGCCTGCCCGCGATGCGGTCCATGCCCGATGCTTCCAGATGGCTACGCACCATTTCGAAGGTTTCCTCGATCCTGGGCCTGACGATCTGCACCAGCATCGAGCGCGGCATCTGGGCCGGAGCCTGATCCTCTTCCTCGCCGACCAAGGGAACGCGCAGCATTTCGCGATCGTCGGATGCCGACGGCATGCAGCTTCCATACAGCGTTTTCAGCCGTTCGGCCTGGGACAAAGGCGTTGAAAGGCCCCTGGCGATGTCGTTGGTGACGTGGCCGCCGCCCACCGGAAGCGTATCGATGTGAATCACCTCGCCATTCAAGAAGACGGCGATGGTGGTGGTGCCGCCACCCATGTCGATCACGGTGGCCCCCAAATCCTTTTCGTCATCGACCAACGAGGCCAGACCGGCGGCGTAAGGGGCGACAACCAAGGCTTCGATGTCCAGATGGCCGCGAGCGACCACGGTCGATAGATTCTTAAGCGCCCCAGACGCCGCCGTGACCAGATGAACGCCCACGCCCAGCTTCTCTCCAAACATCCCCCTGGGGTCGCGAATGCCTTCGCTGCCGTCCAAACGATAGCCCAGCGGGATGCAATGGATCACTTCGCGGTCCGGACTTTCCGCCGGCTGCTGGCGCGCATGGTCCAACATGCGTCGAATGTCGGAATCGTTCACCTCATGGCCCGCCACCGCCACATCGATATCGACATGCCTCGACTGTGGCTGACCGCCCGTAAAGCCGATCACAACTTGGCCCACGCGCTCGCCCGCCATGTCCTCTGCCGCTTCGACGGCCTGGCGCACCTGGGTTTCCGCGGCTTCCATATCGACGACCAGTCCGGCCCGCATGCCGCGCGAGACCTGATGGCCGATGCCGACGATCTTGATGGCGCCGTCGTCTTGAACGCGCGCGATGAAACAACAGACCTTGGTGGTGCCCACATCAAGAGCGGCAATCAATCCATTTCTTGGACGAGGCTTGGCCATGCGATCAGGCATCCTTATCGTGCGTTTTGGTCTTCTTGCCGGTTTCGGTGCGCCCTTCCGGATCATTGGGCGTTCCCACCACCAGCCGGTCGGGCAGGCGCAGGTCGATCATCAGCAAGTTCCGCTCAAGCAACTGGTGATCGCGCTCAAGGCGGGCCAGGCGCGACCAGGCGGCGGCGGTCTGGGCCTCGGGCAAGCGCACGTCGACGCCAGCGGCGATGTCGTCGAGCTTCACGTTCCAGCGGCGATTGCCGACGCGCACCGCCGCCTTCACGCGCCCGGCCAAATCAGGCTCCGCCGACAGGGCGGCGAACAAGGCGCTGGCGTGCTGGGGCGCATCGGGTCCGACGATCACCGGCAGATGCGCGAACTCGCCGGTCGCATCAGGGCCGATTTCAGCGCCATCGCGATCGACCAGCACGAAGCGGCCGCTTCTTTGCCATTGCGCCATCGGTTCGCGCTCGACCAAACGGATATGCACATGCCCCGGCAAACGCCGCTCGACCGTGGCCTGTTTGACCCAGGCCAGATTCTCGAGGCGCGCGCGCACCAAGGGCAGATCGGCGGTTAGGATGGGATCGCCTCGCTTAAGGCCAAGGGCGGCCAGAATGGCTTCGGGTTCCTGGCGCTTTCGGCCTTCGACCGTGATGTCGGCCACCACCAAACCAAGCCGGGATGCCGTATCGTTCAACGCCTTGTGCGCCATGTCGTTGGCGCGGCGGAAATGTCCTTGCTGGTCCAGCCACCACAGGCCGAATGCCGCCGAGCCGCTGCCAGCCAGGATCAGGGATACCAGCAAGACCGGCTTTAGCCAACGTCGCCTGGGCTGCTGACGGCGCGCATTCTGCGCGTCTTGTTTCTTCACGCGTCGCATGTCGCCTCCTTGACCATCCAATCGACCAGTTCGGCAAAGGAGATTCCGGCGGCCTGGGCGATTTCCGGCACCAAGGACAGGTTGGTCATGCCGGGCTGCGTATTGGTTTCCAGAATGATCAGTTCGCCCTTGGCTTCGTCATAACGGAAATCCGAACGCGACACGCCCCGGCATCCCAGGGCCTGATGGGCCAGAACGGCCAGTCGGCAAACTTCGTCATAGATCGCCTTGGAAACTGGGGCGGGTACAATGTGGTCGGCTTTGCCGTCGGTGTATTTGTTGGTGTAGTCGTAGAAACCCTGCTTGGGGCGGATCTCCAGACAACCCAAGGCGCGCTCGCCCATGACCGCCACCGTCAACTCGCGCCCCGGCACATAGCGTTCGACCATCACCGAGCCGCCATAAGGCCAGCTTGTCTCTTCGAACAGATTCATGTTGTCGCCGGGCTGGACGATGCGCACGCCGACGCTTGACCCTTCGTTCGAAGGCTTGATGACGTAAGGCCTGGGAATCGGATCGCCCTTGATCAGCATTTCGCGGCTCGCCATCACATCCTCGGCCACCGGAATCCCGGCTTGCGCGAAGACCTTCTTGGCCGACGGCTTGTCCATGGCCAGCGCCGAAGCCAGAAGGCCGGAATGGGTGTAGGGAATGTCCAGGATGTTCAAGATGCCCTGAATGCAGCCGTCCTCACCGAAGCGCCCGTGCAGGGCGTTGAACACCGCGTCGGGCCTGGGAAACAGCCGGGTCAGAAGCTGGGCGATGTCGCGTTGAACGTCGATGGCCGTCACCTGATAGCCAAGGCTCATGAGCGCCTTGACCACCGAAGCGCCGGAATTGAGCGACACTTCGCGCTCGGCCGACCATCCACCCATCAGAACCGCAATGCGCTTGCTCATGACGCTCTCCGTCCCAGGCGGCGGATTTCCCATTCAAGCTCGACGCCGCAGGCATCTTTCACGCGCCAGCGCACCTCTTCTCCCAGGTCCTCGATATCGGCCGCCGTGGCGTTGCCGATGTTGATCAGGAAATTGCAGTGCTTGACCGACACCATGGCCCCGCCTTGCTTCAAGCCGCGGCATCCCGCCTTGTCGATCAGCTCCCAGGCTTTCATGCCCGGTGGATTCTTGAAGGTGGAGCCGCCGGTGCGGGTCTTCAGCGGCTGCGCTTCATCGCGCGTCGAGCGGATTTCATTCATGCGCGCTTCGATCAAGTCGGGATTCCCCGGAATGCCGCGCAGAACGGCGCCGGTAAAAATCCAGTCCCTGGGCGCTGACGAATGGCGATAGCCGAAAGCCATGCCGTTGGCGTCCACAGCGTGGATGTTTCCCTTCAAGTCCACGGCTTCGGCTGAGAGAAAGACGTCCTTGATTTCGGCCCCATAGGCCCCTGCGTTCATGACGATGGCGCCGCCGATGGAGCCTGGAATGCCAACCAGAAATTCGAGGCCTGCGATGCCCGCCTGCTGGGCGGCGCGGGCCACGTTGGCGTCCAGCGCCGCAGCGCCGCAATGCACTTCCAACCCGATGGTGGCCGCGTTGCCGAAGGATTTGCCCAGGCGGATCACCACGCCTTCCAGGCCGCCGTCGCGGATCAACACGTTCGATCCGATGCCGATCACCGTGACGGGAACGTCCTTGGGAAGGCCCTTCAGAAGGGCCGCCAGATCGTCTCGATCCTCGGGCTTGAACAAGACCTCGGCCAAACCGCCGGTTCCAAACCAAGTCTGAGCGCCCAAGGGCGCATCGGCTTCCAAGCGCCCCCGCGTGGGAGGCAACCGATCAATCAATCTGTCTTGCTTGCGTGCGGCTGCGGCCATCAGGCCCCCCCCTTCTTTTCGCCCAGGCTTTCCAATTCGCCCGGCAACGCGTTGGCCCAAGCGGAAATGCTGCCCGCCCCCAGGCACACCACCATGTCGCCCGGCCTGGCCATGCCCTGCACCAGCCCCGCCAGTTCCTTCTGGCTGGGAAGCGCCACCACCTTGCGATGCCCATGCGACAACAAACCCGCCACCAGGGCGTCTTTGCCCATGCCTTCGATGGGGCTTTCGCCTGCCGCGTACACGTCGGCCACGATCACGCAATCGGCGTCGTTGAAGCAGGTGCAGAATTCCTCGAACAGATTGCTGAGCCTGGAATAGCGATGCGGCTGCACGACTGCGATCACGCTGCCGGTGGTGGCCGAACGCGCCGCCTTCAAGACGGCGGCGATCTCCACCGGATGATGGCCGTAATCGTCGATGACGGTGATGCCCAACGCCTCGCCGGTACGGGTAAAGCGGCGTTTGACGCCCGAGAAGCCGGCCAACGCCTTTTTGACCACTTCGTCTTCGAAACCCATTTCGGCGGCGATCGAGATGGCGGCCAGCGAATTTTGCACGTTATGTTCGCCGAACATGGGCAGGCGCACATCGGCGATCAGGCGCGAAGAGCCGCTCTGGCGGTCGGCGATCAGCACGTCGAACTTGGCCCCCGACGTTCCCAGACGCAGATTGATCGCCCGCACATCGGCCTGCGGCGTAAAGCCATAGGTAATGATGCGCCGGTCGGAAACCCTGGGAATCATCGCCTGCACTTCGGCGTGATCGATGCACAGGGCGGCGAAGCCATAGAAGGGAATGCTTTCGACGAAATGGGCGAAGCCTTCCTTCAGCCGCTCGAAATTTCCCCAATGATCGAGATGCTCGGGATCGATGTTGGTCACCACCGCGATGGTGGCGGGCAGTTTCAGGAAGGTGCCGTCCGACTCGTCGGCCTCGACGACCATCCATTCGCCGCTGCCCAGCCTGGCATTGGTGCCATAGGCGTTGATGATGCCGCCGTTGATAACCGTTGGATCGTAGCTGGCCGCGTCCAGCATGGCGGCCACCATCGAGGTGGTGGTCGTCTTGCCATGCGTGCCCGCCACCGCGATGGCCCATTTGAGCCGCATCAGCTCGCCCAGCATTTCGGCGCGCTTAACCACGGGGATCAGCCGCGCCCTGGCGGCCACCACTTCGGGATTGTCCGCCTTGACCGCCGACGAGATCACCACCACATGCGCGTCGCCCAGATGCAGCGCGTCATGACCGATATAGACCTTGACCCCCAATTCGCTTAGGCGGCGCACATTGGCGTTTTCCGCCACGTCGCTGCCCTGAACCGTATAGCCGAGATTGTGCAGAATCTCGGCGATGCCGCTCATGCCGATGCCGCCGATGCCCACGAAATGCAGCGTGCCGATGGAAAGGGGCAGCGTGCGCATCAGGTAACCTCCAGATGTTGGGGAACGAGTTCGAGAACCAGATCGGCCAATTTGCGGGCCGCATCGGGCTGACCGACCGCCTTGGCGCAGGCCGCCGAACGGACCAGCGTGGACGGGTTCGACAAAAGTTGCGACAAGCGCCCGGCCAGCGCCTCGGCAGACAGCGTATCCTCGCGCATCAACCAACCGCCGCCCGCCTCGTCCAATTCCTGGGCGTTCGCGGTCTGGTGATCATCGATGGCGTATCGATAGGGGATCAGTAGGGCGGGACGGCCAATGCAGGCGATTTCGGCCACGCTGGATGCGCCCGCCCTTGAAATCACCAGATGCGACGCGGCCAGACGGGCCGGGATGTCGGCAAAGAAACTTTCGCATTCGGCGTCGATTCCGGCGCGCATATAGGCGGCGCGGGAAAGGGCCAGCGATTCCGGCCTGCTCTGCTGGCTAACCTTCAAGCGGGCGCGAAGCGTTTCGGGCAAACGGGCCAGCGCATCGGGAACCATTTCGGAAAGCGCCTTGGCGCCTTGGCTTCCGCCCATGACGAGAATCGATATCCGCCCATTGTCGTCCATGGCGGGATAGGGCTTCTCGCTTTCGTTCAAGATGGCGGGGCGCACCGGCATGCCGGTGCATGCGATGCGCTTGTCCGACGAATCAATGAACTTCACATGGCGAAACGAGGTGGCGATGCGCCGAACCCTGGATGCCAGAACCCGATTGGCCCGGCCAAGCACGGCATTTTGTTCATGCAACATGGCGGGCACGCCCAACAGCAGCGCCGCCAGCATGGCGGGCAACGAAGCGTAGCCGCCGAACCCCACCACCACGGCAGGCTTCATGCGACGGATCAGTTGCAGGGCCTGGATCGTTCCCAGCCCCAGATCGACGACGGCTTTGATCTTGGAGGAGAGGCCGCGCCCGGCAATGCCGCCAGCCCTGATGCGAAAAGTTTCCACGCGCCCAAGAACGCCGCCATAGGCTTGGCCGCGCCGGTCGGTCGCCAAGGCCAAACGATAGCCGCACTGCATCAATTCCTCGGCCAGGGCCTCGGCGGGAAAGACATGGCCGCCGGTTCCTCCGGCGGTCAGCATGATCAGGGGGGCGGCGGCGGCTCTCACGACCATGCTCCGCCGCCGAAACGTTTGCGCGACAAAGCCAGCATCATGCCCATGCCGAAGGCCAGGGCCAGCATCGACGAGCCGCCATAGGAAATGAAGGGCAGCGTCATGCCCTTGGTCGGCATCAAGTGCAAAGTGGACGCCATATTGATGACCGCCTGAAGACCGAACTGCACCAGAAGACCGGACACTGCCAGCAGCACGAACAGACTGTCCTCACGATACATGCGGGCAAAGCCGCGCAGCACGATGAAGGCGAACATCACCACCACGAACAGGCACAGGAACAGGCCGAACTCTTCGCCCGCCACCGCCAGAATGAAGTCGGTATGCGCATCGGGCAGCACTTCCTTGATGCTGCCCTCGCCGGGGCCGCGCCCCAAAAGGCCGCCATTGCCGAAGGCCTGCAACGCCGTCGTCACCTGATAGCTGTCGCCCGATTGCGGATCGAGGAAGCGGGCAACCCGGCTTTGCACATGCGGAAACAGAAAATAGGCCCCCACGGCCCCGCCGCAACCCAACAGGCCAAACAGGGCCACCCAGATCATCGGCAGGCCCGCCAGAAAGAATTCTGCGAAGAAGACGACGCAGAGCACTAGCGTCATACCGACATCGGGTTGCAGCAGCAGCAATCCGGCCGTCAGGCCGAACAGGCCGATGGCGATCCAGTTGCCTGGCATTTCGGGCGACGTTTTCTGCGCCGCGAACAGCCAAGCGATGGTGACCGCAAAGGCGGGCTTCATGAATTCGGACGGCTGAATGGAAAGCCCGCCCAGATTGATCCAGCGCGTGGCGCCCTTGACTTCATGCCCCACCAGAAGGGCCAGCCCCATCAAAATCAGCGAGCCGAAGAAGCCGATCACGGCCAACCGGCGCACGGATTTGACGTCCAGCATCGAGACGCCCAGGATCACCACGATGGCGGGCAGCAGGAAGATGAACTGGCGGCGCACGAAATGGAAGCTATCGACATGAATGCGCACGGCGACCGATGGGCTGGCGGCCATGGTCAGGAACAGGCCGGTGCCGATCAGCACGAACAAGGCGGCCAAGGTCCAGCGATCGACCGTCCACCACCAGCGGCCTACGATGCTTTTGTCGGTGCGCCCGCCGAAGCTCATGCGTCGCCTCCAGCGTTTCCGGGAAGCGCATTCACCAATGCCCGAAACTGATCGCCGCGATCCTCGAAACTTTTGAACTGGTCCCAACTGGCGCAGGCGGGCGACAACAGAACGACCGCCCCCTCAATGCCCTCGCGCCTTGCCATGTCGTAGGCGGCCTCGGTCGCCCTGGCCAGATCGCCGCAATGCGTGTAGTCGGCCAAGCCTTCCAAGGAATGCGCAAAGGAAAGGGCGGCCTCGCCGATCAGGAAGGCGTGGCGCACGCGCCCGAAATGTTCGGACAAGGAATCGATGCCGCCTTCCTTGGCCTGACCGCCCAATATCCAATAGATCGCGTCATAGCAGACCAGCGCCTTTTCGGCGGCGTCGGCATTGGTGGCCTTGCTGTCGTTGACGAAACGCACGCCATCCTTGATGCCCACGAATTCCTGGCGATGGGCCAATCCCGGAAAGCTGCGGATCGCCTCGACCACCGCGCCCTGATCCAAACCCGATTCCGTGGCGGCGGCATAGGCGGCGGCGGCGTTCTGCCAATTATGGCGGCCGGGCAGCGTCCGCACGCTGTTCAAATCGATCACTGTTTCGTTCTGGCCCTTGCGGTCATCCACCAAAAGCCCATTCGCGGCGTGAACGCCGCCTTTCACCTTGGTCTCGGCCGAGATGGGCACCACGGAACGGGCCAGCGCCTTCAGTTCGGAACAGATGCGCCTGCCGTGATCGTCGTCGATGCCCACGATGGCGGTGGCGGGCGGCGCTTGATGGTCGAAGATGCGCCGCTTCGCGGCGATATAGCCATCCATTCCGCCATGGCGTCCCAGATGGTCGGGGGTCATGTTCAACAGTACGGCGACGCCGAAACCCGCCGACGGCACCAATTCCAACTGGTAAGAAGACAGTTCCAGCACATAGGTTCCCTGGCTGCTTAAAGGTTCCAGATCAAGCGCCGGAGTTCCCAGGTTGCCGCCAACCGCCACCTTGCGCCCGGCCTTCTTGAAGATATGCCCGATCAGCGAGGTCGTGGTCGATTTACCGTTGGTGCCGGTGATGGCGACGTAGGACGCTTCGCTCCTGGCACGCAGCAGCAAATCGATGTCGCACAGAATGGGCCTTCCGGCTTTTCTGGCCAGCTCGGCGATGGGGTGCGGCCTGGGCCAAGTGTGCGGAATGCCAGGACTCCAAACCACGATCTCGGGGCGCTTCCAGTCGCAAGACGTCAGATCGACCAGGGGAATGCCAGCTTTCCTAGCGCTTTCGCGCGTCTCTTCCTTGTCGTCCCAGGCCCAGACTTCGGCGCCCGAAGCCAGCAACGCCTTGGCCGCCGACAGGCCCGAACGCCCCAGCCCCATCACCGCCGCCACATGACCTTTCAGGAAAGGAAGATCGATCATCCGGCCTACCTCAGCTTCAGGGTTGAAAGGCCGATCAAGGCCAGGACGCCTGCGATGATCCAGAACCGGACGACGATGGTCGGCTCGGCCCAGCCCTTCTTTTCGAAGTGATGATGCAGGGGCGCCATGCGAAACACGCGCCTGCCGGTCAGCTTGAAGGACGCCACCTGCACGATTACCGACACGGTTTCCAGCACGAACAAGCCGCCCACGATGGCCAGCACGATTTCGTGATGCGTCACCACGCCGACGGCGCCCAAGGCGCCGCCCATGGCCAGCGATCCGGTATCGCCCATGAAGACCATGGCGGGCGGCGCGTTGAACCACAAGAATCCGATGCCCGCCCCCACCAGCGCGCCGCAGAACACCGACAATTCGCCCGAACCTGGGATGTTTTGGATTTGCAGGTAATTGGCGAACACCGCATGGCCGACCAGATAAGCAATCAAGGCGAACACGCTGGCGGCGATGATCACCGGCACGATGGCCAGACCGTCAAGCCCATCGGTCAGGTTCACGGCGTTCGAAGCCCCCACGATGACGAAGACGGCGAAGGGCAGATACAGCCAACCCAGGTCGATCGAGAAATTCTTGGTGAAGGGGATCATCAAGGCGTCGGTTAGTGGCTCGCGCGTCAGCGACATGATCCAGCTGACCGCCACGACGGCGATCACGACTTGGCAAACCAACTTCAGCTTGCCGGGCAGGCCCTTGCTGTTGCGCTTGGTCACTTTCAGGAAATCGTCCATGAAGCCGATCAGCCCATAGCCGATGGTGACCAACAGCACGGCCCAGACATAGCCGTTCTTGATATCCGCCCACAAAAGCGTTGAAACGGTCAGCGCCAGCAAGATCAGAATGCCGCCCATGGTGGGCGTGCCCTTCTTGGTCAGAATGTGCGATTCCGGTCCGTCGTCGCGGATGGGCTGGCCTTCCTTCTGCTTCCTGCGCAGCCAACGGATCATCGAGGGGCCGAACAAAAGGGCCACGATCAATCCGGTAATCACCGCGCCGCCGGTGCGGAAGGTGAGATACTTGAACAGATTGAGGACGGCCAATTCGTCCGAAAGAGGATAGAGGAGATTATATAGCACCGTCTTTCTCCTAATGACCGTTTGCGGCCTGCGCCTGAACGCCCTTGGGCCGCTCCAGCGCTTCAACCACGCGGCCCATGCGGCTGCCCGCCGAGCCTTTCACCATGACAATGTCGCCCGCCTGCACTTGCGCCGCCACCAAGGGGGCCAGTTCGACCGAGCTTGCGGCATGCCCCGCGCGCATCGATGGCGGCAATGCCTCGAACAAACCTTCCATCAGCGGACCCGCGGTATAGACGCGATCAATCCCGGCTTCTTCCAGAACCGTTTTCAGGCCGCGATGCAGGGCTGGACCTTGCGTGCCCAATTCCAACATGTCGCCCAGCACGACGATGCGCCGTCCCCTGCCCTGAAGCCGTATCTGGGCCAGCGTGACAATCGCCGCCTTCATCGAGGCGGGACTGGCGTTGTAGCTTTCATCGATCAATTCGAAGGTTCCACCCTGCGCCATCTCGATCTCGCGCCGAGCGCCACGGCCCTTGGGCGGCGTCATGGCTTGCAGGCTTTGCGCCCCCTTGGCCGTATCGGCGCCCACGGCGTGCAGCGCCGCCAACACGCCCATGCTGTTGACCGCCCAATGATGGCCGGGCACGCCGATGCGATAGGCCAGCGGCTTTTCGCCCGCCAAGGCCAGAACTTCCGTGGAAGCGCCGACGATCTCGCTGTGCAACAGCCTGAATTCGGATTCGATATGGCCGCCAAAGCTGATCACGCGCACGCCCTGCGCGCGCGCCCGTTTGGCCAGCAGCCCAAAGAAGGGATTGTCGCGGTTCAAGACGGCGATGCCACCTGGCGACATGCCCTTGAAGATTTCAGCCTTCGCCTCGGCAATGGCCGCCAGGGACGCGAAGAATTCGATATGCACAGGCTCGACCGTGGTGACGACGGCGACATCCGGCTTGGCAAGTTCGGACAGCGGCGCGATTTCCCCGGCATGGTTCATGCCCATTTCAAGAATGGCGTAGGCGGCATCCTGGGGCATGCGCGAAAGGGTCAGCGGCAATCCGTAGTGATTGTTGAGATTTCCCTGGGTGGCGTGCACGGGTGCTTGGGCCGACAAGGCCAGGGCCAACATTTCCTTGGTCCCCGTCTTGCCGACGCTGCCGGTAACGGCGATGCGCTTGGCCCGGCTTCTGGAAACGGCAAAACTGGCAAGGTCGCGCAGGGCCTGGAACGTGTCGCCAACCACGATTTGAGGCAGGCTGATGCCGGGAATCGGATGATCGGTCAGGATGGCGGCGGCACCTTTCGCCTCGGCCTGGCTTGCAAATTCGTGTCCGTCCATCTTCTCGCCCCGCAGGGCGATGAACAGATCGCCTTCGTTCAGGCTGCGCGTGTCGATGGAAACGCCGCCAGCCACGATGCCCAACACTGCCTGAGCGCCGGTCGCCTTCGACAAATCCTCGGAGGTCCACAAACCGCGCATCACTTGCCCAACCTTTCAACGGCCCGTCTGGCTTCGGCCACATCGTCGAAAGCGATTTTTTGCGACCCCACGATTTGATGGGTTTCGTGGCCCTTGCCCGCGATCAATAGAACGTCGCCGCCTTTCAGGTCGGCCACCGCAGAAGCGATCGCCTCGCCACGGTCGCCAATTTCCACGCCCTTCGGGCAGGCTGACAGAATCGCCTTGCGGATCAGCGCGGGATTTTCACTGCGCGGATTGTCGTCGGTCACATAGGCGCGGTCGGCAAGATTGGCGGCGATCTCGCCCATCAGGGCGCGCTTGCCGGAATCGCGGTCGCCGCCGCAACCGAAGACGACGGCCAACTGGCCCCTGGCATGCGGACGCAGATTGACCAGCGCCGTCGAAAGCGCATCGGGCGTGTGGGCGTAATCGACATAGATGGCGGCATCCTGGGCCGTGACGGCCGCCAGTTGCATGCGCCCCGGCACGGACTCGACGGTCTCCAAGGCTTCCAGCGCGTGATCGGCCAGAAGCCCCGTCGCCACCGCAAGCCCCAAAGCGGCCAAGGCGTTCATGGCCTGGAAGCCGCCCGCCACCGGCAACAGAATCATATGGCGGCTGCCCAGCACATCCAGGGACAGGCGCAGTCCCTCGCCCTGCGCATCGACCGAATTCAACTTCAGCACGGTCGCTTGACGTCCATAATCGATCACATGCAAACGGCGTTGATGCGCTATCGATCTCAAGGCTTCAAATTCTGGAATGTCGGCGTTCAGCACGGCGACGCCGCCCTCTGTCAGCAACTCGGAGAACAGACGCGACTTGGCCGCCAGATAGTCGGCCATGTCCTTGTGATAATCCAGATGATCGCGGGAAAGATTGGTGAAGGCGGCGGCGCGAAGACGCACGCCGTCCAGCCGGAATTGATCCAGCCCGTGGCTGGAAGCCTCCATCGCCAGATGGGTAATCCCTTCGCCAACCAATTGCGCCAGAATGGCGTGCAGCGCCACCGGATCGGGCGTGGTTAGGCTTTCGCCGCCCGCATGACCGGGGCCGACCAGCCCCAGCGTGCCCAGGCTGGCCGCCTTAAGATGGCGGTTCGTCCAGATATGGCGCAGGAAAGTCACGGTCGAGGTTTTGCCGTTGGTGCCGGTGACGGCGGCCACGTTTTCCGGCTGGGCGCCATAAAAGCGCGCCGCCAGACGGGCCAGCGCCTGCCTGGGTTCGGGGTGAATCAGCAAGCTCGCCTTGGCGCCGGAGGGAAGCGACGTGCCCGGCGGGGCAAGAATGGCCGAAGCCCCCTGGGCCAAGGCCTGGGGAATGAATGAGCGCCCATCGACATGCAAGCCCGGCAGGGCTGCAAACAGAAAGCCGGGTCCGGCCAGCCTTGAATCGGCCGTCAATCCGGTCACGTTCTGGTCAGGCATCCCCTGCACGTCTTCAAATCCCCCCTGATGAATCATCTCAGTTAGATGCAACCTTGCGCACTCCCGTGCCCCACGATGCCTGCCTGCCCGGCTGCTCGCTTCCCACCGGCTCGAAACTGGGAGCGACGCCCAGCAGCGGGCCGATCCTGGCCACAACGCGACTGACCACGGGTGCCGCCACCCAGCCGCCGGTGGCGAAGCCGAACGTTTCCTTGGTTCCCTTGGGTTCGTCGATCATGGCCAGAACGACATAGCGCGGATTGTTGATCGGAAAGGCGCCGATGAAGGAGGACAACAGGGCCTTCTTGGCGTATCCGCCATGAACAGACAGCTTCTCGGCGGTTCCCGTCTTGCCGCCCACTTCATAGCCGTTGGTGCCCGCCTTCGATCCCGTGCCCGCTTCCACGACGGCGCGCATCAGCTTGCGCATGGATTCGGATGTCTTGGCCGAAATGACCCGCGAAGCCTCAACAGGCGCGCCCGGCTCGCGCCGGATCAGCGTGGGTGGTACATGCATGCCGCCATTGACCAGCGTGGCGACACCCATCGCCAGATGCACCGGCGTCACCGACAGGCCATGGCCGTAGGAAATGGTCATGGTGTTGATCTCGCGCCAAGTTTGCGGCACCTGCGGCGAGCCAACTTCCGGCAGTTCAAGACTGCTGGCGGGCTTCAGCATGCCGATGCGCGACAGAAAGGCCTTTTGGCCCGCCGTGCCCAGATCGAGCGCCATGCGCGCAGCGCCGATGTTCGACGAATGGATGATGATCTCCTCGATGGACAGGAACTTGTTCATCGGGTGGTAATCCTTGATCTCGAAGCGCGAGATCTTGATCGGCGCCCTGGCGTCGAAGGTGCTGCCCATGTTCGCCACACCGGCATCCAGCGAGGCTGCGGCCGTGAACAGCTTGAAAGTGCTGCCCATTTCATAGGTGCCCAGCGTGGCGCGATTGAACATCGCCTCGGGCAACTGGGTGGCGGGCAGATTGGGGTCGAAATCCGGCAATGACACCATGGCCAGCAATTCGCCGGTCTGGACATCCATCACCATGCCGGTGGCGCCGATGGCGCTCGACTTGGCGATGGCGGTCTGCAACTCGCTGCGCAGGCTTTCCTGCACGCGAAGATCGATCGACAGGCGCAAAGGCTCGGCTTCCTGGCGCAACGCGCCATCGAAGGTCTTCTCGACGCCAGCGATGCCCTTGTTGTCAAGATCGGCCAGCCCGACGACATGCGCCGCCAGCGGGCCTTGCGGGTAGACGCGCCGCTCGGAAGATTCGAAATCCAGCCCCGGCTGGCCCAGGCGGTTGATTTCGTAATGCTGCTTGGGCGTCAGGTTGCGCTTGACGTAAACGAAGGTCTTGTCCGACGAAAGTTTGGCGAACAGGTCGGCCTCGGACAATTCCGGCAGCACGCGATGAATGCCCGCCGCCGCCGCCCTGGCGTCGCGAATGTCCTTGGGATGGGCGAACAGCGAAACCGTGGGTAGGCTGGTGGCCAGGATTTGCCCATTGCGGTCCAGGATGTCGGCGCGTTCCATGCGCAATTCGGCAGGGCCTTGGGAAGCGGCCACCGGGCGGACGCGGTTCTCGGGATCGATTACCGTAACATCGACCAGCCGCACGCCAATGACCGAAAAGGCGAAGACGAAAATCAATCCCCCCAGCAGCAGGCGGGTGCGCCCGGTCTCGATGGCGGTTTTGCTCTCGCCTTCCAGGTGGACCGGCCCCTCGCAAGCCCTGTCCCTGGATATGGGCAAGGGCCGACCGGTTTTTCCGGCGGCCCGTTCTCGCATCGACATCCATTTCAAGATGTTCATGGCTACCTCGCTTCCGCCAGTTCCGGCGGCCTTTGCAAGGCGCCAGCCAAGACTGGCGCTTGCGCGGGTGGGGGCGTTGCCTGTTTCTGAAGCGTCTTGGCGGCACCTGCGCTTGGAACCTGCAAGACCGGCTTTGGCGGTTGCGCCGCGGCGGGCAGCATCCTGGGCTTGTCCAGGACGGGGGCGGCGGGCCTGGGCATGATCTTCGCTGACGGCAAAGGATCGCTAGACGGCAGCGGCAATTGAGGGCCGATCACTTCCCGCCTGGGCAGATCGGCGATCATCGCCACTTGGGTGGCCGACATCGGCTCCATATTCAAGTGACGTTCGGCCAGGGCCTTTAAGCGCGCCGGTTCGTTCAGGAAAGTCCATTCCGCCTTCAAGACGTGAATGGCTTGCTGATCGGCGAAAGTCTGCCTGCGCGTTTCGGCCAGGCTGGCTTCCATGGCCTGCACTTCATGTTTAAGAAGATATATTCCAACGCCGCCGCTTAAGCCCAGAACCATCCAGAACACTGTGACAAGACGAATCATGACGCCCCGCTTTCCCAGGCCATCGCCTGACTGCGCGTGGCAAAGCGCAAACGGGCCGAGCGGGCGCGCGGATTGGCCTGCACCTCGGCTTGCGAAGGCATGCGCCGTCCGACGTCCACGAAGCTGGGTTCGTGGCTTTGCCTGGTTTCGGGCAGATGGCGCGAACCACCCGGCCCCTTTTGCGAACGTTCTTTGACGAACTCCTTGACGATGCGGTCTTCCAGAGAATGGAAGGCCACCACGGCCAGACGACCGCCCGGCTTTAGAATGCGTTCGGCGGCGCGAAGCCCCCGCTCAAGCTCGCCCAATTCGTCGTTGACCGCGATGCGCAGCGCCTGGAAGGTGCGCGTCGCCGGATCGATTCCATCGTGGCTTTTGCGCATGACCGAACGGATCACTTCGGCCAGCTGCGAGGTGCGGGTGATCGGCCTGGCCTTCACGATGGCCTTGGCGATCCGCCTTGAATGGCGCTCTTCGCCCAGGCGATAGATCAGATTGGCCAGATCCTCTTCTTCCATGTCGTTGACCAGATCGGCGGCCGTCGTCCCGCTGGCGCTCATGCGCATGTCCAAAGGCCCGTCGAAGCGGAAGGAAAAGCCGCGCTCGGGATTGTCGAACTGCGGCGAGGAAACGCCGATATCCAGCGTCACCCCATCGACGGCGCTGACGCCGCGCTCTGCCAGCAATTGATCCATCTGCCCAAAGCAGCCATCGATCACCTGCAAGCGCCCATTGTAATTTCCGGCCATGTCGCGGGCCGCTTGCACGGCTTCTGGATCGCGATCGATCGCCCAGACGGTGCATGCCACGCTGTCGAGCAAGGCTCTGGCATAGCCGCCACGCCCGAAGGTTCCGTCAACGAACACCTCGCCCGCCTGCGGCTTTAGCGCCGAAACGACCTCGGACGCCATGACGGAAAGATGGGTCATGCCCCACCCCCCAGCTTCAGCGTCGGGCGCTTTAGCTTGGCACGCTCCATCGCCTCGGCCCTGAAAGCCTTGAAGGCGTCGGGTTGCCAAAGTTCGAACGTTTTGCCCAGCCCCACCATCTGGACTTGATCGGAAATGCCCGCATGAGCGATCAGCTCCTCGGGCAACACGACGCGCCCGTCGCCGTCGAAGGACAATTGATGGGCGCTGGCGAAAATCAGGGCGGCCAGATCGTCCTGCTCGGACGAGAAAGCGGGCAATTCATCGGCCCCCTCGGACAGTTTGGCCATGCGTTCGATGCCGCCCGCCTCGATGGCCTGCTTGGAAAAGGACGGAAAGGCCACCACGCCCGCGAAAGCGGACCCGGACAAGGCAGCGCGGAAGGAAGCCGGGATGCTGACGCGCCCCTTCTTGTCCAACCGATTGAGAAAGCTGCCCATGAACAGCTGCATCTCAGGCGTCCCCTGCCCTTGTGGCCGTTGACCAAGCCGCCCTTAACCCTCTGATCGGATAAGCCTTATGCCGATTCAGAGGGGCCTAGTGGGCGGCAACCCCACCCAAGCCGGACCTGATACGGGCGCGGTATGGGCTTGTATGGGATAACATGGTACTGTCTGGGAGTCAATGGACTTTCTAAGTAAAAACATGGGAAATCAACGGATTTAGATAAAACTCGAAGCAATTGGGCAGGCAAAATGGCCGTTCCAGGCCAAGCTCGGAAAGAGGAACCGGCCACGAATCGCATCGGTTATTGTGTACTTGATTTGTTCCTGTCGGCTTCCAAGTGGCGTCCGCCAAGAAGGGCGGCTAAACTGCCCGGACAAGAATTCAGAAAGGTTCCGACCCGACATGACGCGCAAACTTTTCGGTACCGACGGCATCCGCGGCACCGCCAACACCGAACCTATGACCGCTGAAATGGCCCTGAAACTGGGCATGAGCGCCGGGGCTTTGTTCATTCGCGGCGATCACCGCCATACGGTGGTCATCGGCAAGGATACCCGTCTGTCCGGCTATCTTCTGGAACCGGCCCTGACGGCAGGATTCATCTCGGTCGGCATGGATGTGGTGTTGCTGGGACCCTTGCCCACGCCCGCCGTCGCCATGCTGACGCGCTCGCTGCGCGCCGATCTGGGCGTCATGATCTCCGCCTCGCACAATCCCTATCAGGACAACGGCATCAAGCTGTTCGGCCCCGACGGCTTCAAACTGTCCGACGAGATGGAACTGGATATCGAACGGCGCATGGAAAACGGCCTGACCGAGGGGCGCGTCGGTCCCGATAAATTGGGCCGCGCCCGCAGGCTGGATGACGCGCTTGGCCGCTATATCGAATATGTGAAAGGCACTTTTCCCAAACACTTGCGGCTGGATGGCCTGAAGATCGCGTTGGATTGCGCCAATGGCGCCGCCTATCGCGTGGCTCCCACCGTGCTGTGGGAATTGGGGGCCGAGGTGGTGAAGATCGGCGTCGAACCCGACGGCCTCAACATCAACCGCAATTGCGGCTCGCTGCATCTGGATGCGCTACGCACCGCCGTCGTGACGCATGGCGCCGATCTGGGCATTGCGCTCGATGGCGACGCCGACCGGGTGGTGATGTGCGATGAAAACGGCAAGGTGATCGATGGCGACCAAGTGATGGCCCTGATCGCGCAGAATCTGGCTATTCAGGGCAAGTTGAAGGGCGGCGCCGTGGTCGCCACCGTCATGTCGAACATGGGGCTTGAGAAATTCCTGCGCGGCCTGGGAATCGGGCTTCTGCGCACCCCGGTGGGCGACCGCTATGTCATGGACCGCATGCGCGCCGATGGGTTCAACCTGGGCGGCGAGCAATCGGGACATATCATTCTGGGCGATGTCGCCACCACCGGCGACGGGCTGCTGGCCGCCCTTCAGGTTCTGTCCGCCCTGATCGAAATAAGGAAACCGGCCAGCGAAGTCCTGACCTTGTTCAAGCCCTTCCCGCAATTGCTGGTCAATGTGCGGCTGAACTCGCCGCACGACGCCAAGATGGTCATGGATGACGACCGCGTGAAGGCGGCCATCGATGCGGGCGAAGGGCAGCTTGACGGCATCGGGCGCGTTCTGATCCGCAAGTCGGGCACCGAACCCCTGATCCGCGTGATGGCCGAGGGCGAGGATGAAATGCTGGTGCAAAGCGTCGTCGACGACATCGCCAAAACCGTGCGCAGCGTGGGCCAAGTAGGATGATGGATTCGAACCAACTTTACGCGGGCAAGGCCCGCGCGCCGCGCTCCGTCGCGGCGGGAGCCAAGGGATGCGGAGCATCCCGCCCGGCACATGAGGGGCGAATATAATGAAAGGCCGCGTCTTGATCATCGCCGGTTCCGATTCAGGCGGCGGAGCGGGCATCCAGGCCGACATCAAGGCAGTGACGGCGCTTAACGCCTATGCCGCCACGGCGATCACCGCGATCACGGTGCAAAACACGCTGGGCGTTAGCGATGTTTTCGCCATTCCAACCAAGGTCATTCAGGCTCAGATGGAAGCCGTGCTGTCCGACATCGGCGCCGATTGCCTGAAAACCGGCATGCTCAGCCAATCCGACGTCATCGAAACCGTGGCCTCCACCATCCGCCATCATGCGCCGCATGTGCCGCTGGTGGTCGATCCGGTGATGGTGGCCAAGGGCGGCGCCTCGCTGCTGGCCAAGGAAGCGACGATGGCCCTGATCGAGGAATTGCTGCCGCTGGCCAGCTTGATCACCCCCAACGCCCCCGAGGCAGAAGCGCTGACCGGCATGAAGATCGAAAGTCCCGCCGATTTCGGACCCGTGGCCGAACGGCTGGCCCAGATGGGTGCCAAGGCGGTTTTGCTGAAGGGCGGGCATGTGTTGGGCGAAACCGTGGTCGATCTGCTGTATATGGGCGGCAAGACGCAGCGCTTCGCCTCGCCGCGCATCGAAAGCAACAATACGCATGGCACCGGCTGCACCCTGGCCTCCAGCATCGCGGCAGGCATCGCCCAAGGCTTGGCCTTGCCGCAGGCGGTGGCCCGCGCGCGGGCCTATGTCTGGCAGGCCATCGCCACCGCCCCCGGCTACGGCCATGGCCACGGCCCGCTGAACCACGCCCATACGGTGGGGGAATTCACGGGGATGGAGTAGGCGTTGCATGAATGAAACCCTTTCCTACCAACTTCTTCATCTAAATGAGTTGAAGAAGCGCATTGACCTTCGCGGAAAATGCGTTCTTGAAATCGGCGGATGTTTACCTCGTTCGCATGCAATCGAAGCAACCGGCGCCAGCCGTTGGATCGGGGTCGATCTTCCAGACTATTGGCAGGAAAGTGGCGACGACAATCCGTCGCAGAGCTACGAGGCCCCCCGTTTCCCTATCGGAAAGGCGGATGACTGCGCCGGGCTGGATTACGCCCTGTTGTTGGGCGACGCAATCGATCTGCCAAAGGGAACAGGCCCCTTTAATGCAGTGTTCTCAAGCTGCGCTTTCGAGCATATCCAAGGCCTGGAAGAGAGGCTGCGGGCGATAAGGAACTTCCTCGCTCCCGGAGGAGTCCTGCTCGCAGTCGCCATGCCCATTTGGTCTTCGCCTCATGGAGCGCATTTACTGCCCATCCGCGACAATGACGGAAAAACGTGGCAGCCAGAAGAACTTCACTTGCCGGACTGGCATCAGCTTCTTCTTACGCCAGAAGAAATGGAAAAGCATCTTTCTGAACGGAAGATACCAGTTGAGATCATTGACAAAGCTGTGGATTGGGTTCACCGCTCCCCTCATCTTAACCGCCTCTTCGCCGGTGATTACGTTCAATTGGCTGAAAGCGCCGGTTATTCAACGTGCTCCACATTTTTTCCGGAAGCTGTCGGCTGGGCCAACCGGGAAACCATGCAAGTCTTAGAAATGCTTTATCCAGGCAAAGGCCCTTTCGATAGGGCAGGAATTATGATTGAGCTTTGGAAATAAGACCGGCCCTTCGCTTAAACGAATTTCTACTTTTGGGCTTGCAAGATACGGCACTGCCTGTAGAAGTGTATTGGTAATTAATTAATCCGCAATCGGGATGCCGCTTATGACATCGCAAGTCAGCATCGGCGAGCAGGTCGCGCAGATGGTGGATCTTATCGGCGCTTTCTATGGCCTTCCACAATCGCCCGCTTTATCCAGTTTGATCGAAACCCGCTCTTTTGAAACCCGCAACAGGCTAGCGCGTCTGCGCTCCAAGCCCAGCCAAGATAGAATCCGCATTGCCATCAGCATCAAGGGGATCGGGGCCAAGGAAGAAGAATGCTTGGAGCGCAACAATCCCGAGATAGCGCTTGTCCAGCCATCCGACGCCGACATCGTCATTACTGATCCGCACACGCCCGACTTGGACGCCCTGCTTTCAGCCGATGCGTTGCGCGTTTTCTGGGCCCACGATCATCATCATACATTCGCCCATTATGTGATGCACCTTATCAAGACGAACATTGTTGTACCCGCGCATTTCTGTCGGCGCGACCATCTGGCGGCCTTCAATCGGCATATCGCCGACACGGTTCCCGCCACCACCAATCAATGGTCTCAAGAGGAAATCGCCGCTTTCTCGGCAAGGCCAGCGGCGCTTGCGCGCCACAACGCCTTGTATGGCGGCTTCGGGGCCTATGATGTCTGCCTAGACAGAAGCATGTTCGTCGGCGCACTCATGGAACGCCTGCCTGAACACGCCCTCTCCGTCAGGCGCATTCAAAATGCCGACGATCCCTTTTTTAGCATGTCGGCGCGGGAACGCTATGATGAATGGCGCGGGTATAAAGTTTCGCTTGCAGCGGCGATCAACCAAGACATACCCATCCGCATTTTTGACGCCTTGGCGACCGGGCAGATTCCCATCATTCCCGATTCCATCGTCAATCTGAACTGGATCATCTCTGTGGAAGACCAGCAGCGCCTTGGCATCGAGCGCTACCATTTTGAAGATCCAGATTCAGCCATCAGCGCCTGGCGGCGCGCGCTCACAAATTTCGACCGCCTGGGCGAACAGGGCATCCAGACTAGGATCGAGTATTTTCTGAAGAATCACAGCCTGATACAGCGCGTCGAGAAAATTCTTCGCGCTCTTCCAATTTGAGCTGACTACCCCATCCAATCGGGCAGTTTTTGCGCCGCGATCATGGCGTCGTAGGTTGGGCGCGCGCGGGTGACGGCGAACTGGTCGCCCTTCACCATCACTTCTGGAATCAAAGGCCTGCCGTTATATTCGCTGGCCATGCTGGCGCCGTAAGCGCCCGCCGTGCCGAAGGCCAGCAATTCGCCCTTGTACAGCATGGGCAACAACCGCCCGGCTGCGAACACGTCCGAGCTTTCGCAGATCGGCCCCACCACATCGACGGCGCGCTTGGCCGCCCCCGGCTTTGGTTCCTTGACCGGCAGAATGTCGTGATAGGCGTCGTACAGAGCGGGGCGCATCAGATCGTTCATGCCCGCATCGACCACGACGAAACTTTTCACCGCCCCTTCCTTGAGGCGCACGATCTTCGTGAGCAGAATGCCCGCATTGCCGACCAGCAGGCGTCCGGGTTCGAAGACCAGCTTGCAACCCAGGTCGCCAACGCAGGATTTGACCACCTTGGCATAGTCGCTGGGCAGAGGCGGCGTTTCGTTGACGCCCGGCTCGTAGGGCACGCCAAGCCCGCCGCCCAGGTCGATTTTGCGGATGGGAATGCCATCGGCCTGCAACATCAAGGTCAGGTCGCGCAGGCGCAGGAAGGCGTCCTGGAAAGGCTGCAAGTCGGTCAGCTGCGAGCCGATATGAACGGCCACGCCCGCCACTTCGATGCCGTCCAGCTTCATGGCCTGCTTGTAAACGGTATGGGCCTGCGTCCAGTCGATGCCGAACTTGTTTTCCTTCAGACCCGTGGTGATCTTGGCATGCGTTCCGGCGTCGATATCCGGATTGACGCGCAGCGCGATACGCGCCGTCTTTCCCAGGCGCTGAGCCAGGTGCGACAGTTCCAGCAATTCTTCATAGGATTCCAGATTCAACTGGCCGATGCCGGATTCCAGGGCGAAGATCAGTTCTTCCTCGGTCTTGCCGACGCCCGAAAAAACGATTCTCTCGGCTGGAATGCCCGCCGCCATGGCGATTCTGGCCTCGCCTTCGCTGACCACATCGGCGCCAGCGCCCAATTTGCCCAACGCCGCCGCCACGCCCAGGCTGGGATTGGCCTTCATGGCAAAGCAGATCAGATGGTCGGTTCCCGCCAGCGCTTCGTCGAGCACCTGGAAATGGCGCTCCAACGTGGCCTGCGAATAGACGTAGACCGGCGTGCCCACCTGTTCGGCGATCAAGGTCAGCGGCACGTCTTCGGCATGCAGAACGCCGTTCCTATACTGGAAATGGTTCATGGTCAGCGCCTGGGATAGGTGTTGGGAAAGCTGGTGCCTTCCGGAAATTCCGGCTTCACCTTCTTGCCGCAAGCCGAGACGGACAGCGGCAGGGCCAGCACAGCCAGCGCCAGGATCAATCGCAGAATTCTCATTTCGCCCCCCTGGCGGATTCAACCGCATGCCTCACATTGGCGGGCGCGGTGCCGCCGAAGCTGGTCCGACTATTGACCGATTTTTCCACCGTCAGCACGCCGAACACGTCAAAGGTGATCCCTGGCTCAATGGCCTGCAGATCGGAAAGCGACAATTCTTCAAGCCCGCAGCCCTTCTCCTCGGCCAGCTTCACGATGCGTCCCGTGACATGATGGGCCTGGCGGAAAGGCATGTTCAGCTTTTGCACCAGCCAATCGGCCAGATCGGTGGCGGTCGAAAATCCGCTTCCCGCCGCCGCCTTCATGCGCTCCTTGTTCACGGTCAGATCCGACATCATGCCCGCCATGGCGGCCAGCACCAGTTCCAACGTGTCGGCGGCCTCGAAGACCGGTTCCTTGTCGTCTTGCATGTCCTTGGAATAGGCCAGCGGCAGGCCCTTCATGACGATCAAGAGCGCGTTCAGATCGCCGATCACCCGGCCAGCCTTGGCCCTGGAAAGCTCGGCGGCATCGGGGTTACGCTTTTGCGGCATGATGGAACTGCCGGTCGAGAAAGCGTCGGACAGGCGCACGAAGCCGAATTGCGGCGTCGTCCACAGCACCAGTTCTTCGGCCAAGCGCGACATATGCACGGCCAGAATGGCGCCGGCGGCCAGGAATTCGATGGCGAAATCGCGATCCGACACCGCATCCAGCGAATTGGCGGTGGGACGGTCGAAGCCCAGCCTTTGGGCCACGAAATGCCGATCCACCGGAAATGAGGTTCCGGCCAGCGCCGCCGAACCCAGCGGACACTCGTTCAAGCGCTTCCTGGCGTCTTGAAAGCGACCGGCATCGCGCGCCAGCATCTCGACATAGGCCATCAGGTGATGGCCGAAAGTCACCGGCTGGGCGGTTTGCAGATGGGTAAAGCCCGGCATCACCGTCTCGGCATGTTCCTGGGCGCGGGTCAGCAGCACCGAGCGGAAGGCCTCGATCTGGCCCAGCAGGCGGTCGATGGCGTCACGCACCCACAGTTTGAAATCGGTCGCCACTTGGTCGTTTCGCGATCTGGCGGTATGCAGGCGTCCGGCGGCGTCGCCGATCAACTCGCTCAAACGGGTTTCGACATTCATATGGATGTCTTCATAGGCGTTCTTGAATTCGAAGCGTCCGCTCTCGATCTCCAATAAGATGGCGTCCAGCCCACCCAAAATGGCCTGGGCATCGCTGGCGGCAATGATCCCCTGCTGAGCCAGCATGGCGCAATGGGCCTTGGACTGGGCGATGTCCTGGGCGTAAAGTCGTTGGTCGAAACCGATGGAGACGTTGATTTTCTCCATCACGGCCGAGGGTCCGCCTTCGAAGCGTCCGCCCCAGATGGTGCTGGCCTTGCTGGTCATAAGGAGAGTTCCAAAATGCGGTTCATGATCGGTCTTGTTGCGCTGCTGGTTCTGGGAACAAGCGATGCCTGGGCCGCCATGCCCCTGCCTCGCGCCTTCGGCCCCAACACCTACACTATTCCGGCTGCGCTCGAAAGCCTGCTTGCACTCGATCCCCCTAAAGCGATGCCTAAAACCGCTTTTCTCGACCCGTCAGGAGCGCCGGTCAGTTTCTCCCGCTTCAAGGGCAAGCGGGTCCTGGCCTTTTTCTGGTCGCAAGCCTGCGTGCCTTGCCTGAAAACCATGCCCGAGTTGAACGCCATGGCCGAGAGCAGCGGCAAATATTTCGAGGTCGTGCCGATCGCCATCGATTCCCATGGTGCTGTGGGTACCAAGTCCCTGCTGACCCGCCAGAAATGGAGCCATTTGAAAGGCTATTCCGACCCCAATCGGGAATTGGCGACGGCGCTTGGCATCAGTATGCTGCCAACCAGCGTGCTGATCGATCCATCCGGCATGGCTACGGCGATCCTTCTGGGGCCGCAGGCCTGGAACAGCCAGGAAACCCTCAGCCTGATCGTCAACGGCCCCTCCACCCCCCTCGTTCCCTCTGGCAAATAGACGGATTTCCATGTTTTCGAAGAGATATCAACTATTTGTGGCTGTCGCCATGTTTCTGGCTGGCATTGCCATGGCCATGCTTTTGTCCCAGGGCGGCCCTGAACCAAGCCAGCCTTCCACCAGCGTCTCGGGCAAGCCGGTCCCCACCCAGGGCGAAGGACTGGCCGCCACCGTTCCGCCCCAACTTCCCTCGCCCGTCGCCTTCGAAGGCCCCGACGGCAAGGATGTGACGCTGGACGATTTCAAGGGAAGTTGGGTGATCGTAAATTTCTGGGCCACTTGGTGTTCGCCCTGCGTCGCGGAAATGCCCGCCTTCAAGCGCATGCTGGACGGGCTGGGTGCTGACGCCCCGAAATTCGTCGCCATTTCCATCGACGCCATGGGGCGCGCCGCCGCCGAACCTTTTGCCCAATCCAAGGGTTGGACGCATGTCAAAGCCTATGCCGACCCCAAAAGCGATCTCTACCGCACCTTCCAAAGCCCCGGCATTCCCTTGACCGTGCTGATCGATCCAGAGGGGCGCGAAGTGGCCAGACGCCTGGGACCGGCCAAATGGGACGGCGACTTGGCGACCGGCCAGATCAAGCGGCTGATGGCTGGTGAGAAGTTGTGAATAGCCCTGTCATTCTGCCCCTTTATACCCGCCCGCCCAGGCCGCCGGATGGCAAGCCGCTGCGGGTGGTCAGCGACTATCAGCCAGCTGGCGACCAGCCCAAAGCGATTGCCGACCTGACCGATGGGCTTATGAAGGGCGAACGCGATCAGGTGCTGCTGGGCGTCACCGGCTCGGGCAAGACCTTCACCATGGCCAATGTGATCGCCAACGTGAACCGCCCCACCTTGATCCTGGCTCCCAACAAGACGCTGGCCGCCCAGCTTTACGGCGAGATGAAGGGCTTTTTTCCCGACAATGCGGTCGAGTATTTCGTCTCCTACTACGACTATTACCAGCCCGAAGCCTATATCCCACGCACCGACACCTATATCGAAAAGGATTCGGCGATCAACGAGCAGATCGACCGCATGCGCCATGCAGCCACCCGTTCGCTCTTGGAGCGGCGCGACGTGGTGATCGTGGCCTCGGTTTCCTGCATCTACGGTATCGGCTCGGTCGAATCCTATGCCCGCATGACCATCGCGCTTGAGATCGGCCAGACCATCGAGCGCGACGACCTTTTGAAAAAGCTGGTCGAGTTGCAATTTAGGCGCAACGACATGGCCTTCGAGCGCGGGGCCTTTCGTGTGCGCGGCGATTCCATCGACATCTTCCCGACGCATTACGAAGACCGCGCTTGGCATGTTTCGCTGTTCGGCGACGAGATCGACGGCATTCATGAATTCGACCCGTTGACCGGCGAAACCACGGTGCGTCTGGACCGCATCGTGGTCTATCCCAACAGCCATTACGTAACGCCGCGCCCGACCATCACCCAGGCCATCAAGGGCATCAAGGAAGAACTGCGCTTGCGCCTGGCCGATTACAACACCCAGGGCCGATTGCTGGAGGCCCAACGCCTGGCCGAGCGCACCGGCTTCGATCTCGAGATGATGGAAACCACCGGCCACTGCAAGTCGATCGAGAATTATTCGCGCTATCTAACTGGCCGCAAGCCCGGCGAAGCGCCGCCGACCCTGTTCGAATATCTGCCCGAGGACGCGCTTTTGATCGTCGATGAAAGCCATGTCACCGTGCCGCAGGTGGGCGGCATGTATAAGGGCGACTTTGCCCGCAAATCGACGCTGGCCGACTATGGCTTTCGCCTGCCGTCATGCATCGACAACCGGCCCTTGAAGTTCGAGGAATGGGACGCCATGCGCCCGCAATCGCTGTTCGTTTCGGCCACGCCGTCTTCTTGGGAATTGCAGCGCACCCAAGGCGTTTACGCCGAACAGGTGATCCGACCCACCGGGCTGGTCGATCCGGTTTGCGATGTTCGCCCGGTGGAAAATCAGGTCGATGACCTGATGAAGGAATGCCGCGAGATGGCAAGGCGGGGCAGCCGCGTGCTGGTGACCACGCTGACCAAACGCATGGCCGAGGACTTGACCGAATATCTGCACGAACATGGCGTGCGGGTGCGCTATCTGCATTCCGACATCGACACCATCGAGCGCATCGAGATCATCCGCGATCTGCGCATCGGCGCCTTCGACGTCCTGGTCGGCATCAACCTGCTGCGCGAAGGGTTGGACATTCCGGAATGCGCACTGGTGGCTATACTGGATGCCGACAAGGAAGGCTTCCTGCGCTCGAAAACATCCTTGGTGCAAACCATCGGACGCGCCGCGCGCAATGTGGACGGCCGCGTGCTGCTGTACGCCGACAAGATGACGGATTCCCTGACCTACGCCATCGGCGAAACCAACCGGCGGCGCGACAAGCAGATGGCCTATAATCAGGCGCATGGCATCACGCCGGAAAGCATCAAGAAAAGCATCGGCGACATTCTAGACTCGGTGGCCGAAGCCGATTACGTCACCGTCAGCACCGGGGCTGGTGAGGTGCAGCATCTGGTCGGGCGCGACATCGATTCCTACCGGGCCGAGTTGGAAAAGAAGATGCGCGCCGCCGCCGCCGATCTGGAATTCGAGGAAGCGGCCCGCTTGCGCGACGAATTGCGCCGCGTCGAAGCCATTCAGCTTGGCGACGGGGTTGCCTTGGGCAAGGCGGGCCTGCCCCGCGGCATGGGCGAGAAGCAACCAAAACCCAAGAAGCGGCGCAGGTAGTTGTCAGCTTTCAGCTTTTTTTTGCTGAGGGCTGATGGCTGAATGCTGATAGCTTGCCTTTCTGCCTTTGGTCTTATATATAAGAATTATCTAATATGGAGTCTCTTCCCATGCCCAAGTCGGGTTTCGTCCATCTGGTTGGCGCCGGTCCCGGCGATGCGGACTATCTGACCATCAAGGCGGCCCGCCTCATCACCCAGGCCCGGCTGGTGGTGCATGACCGGCTGGTGGGCCAGGGCGTGATGGACCTGATCCCCAAGGACGCAGAAGTGATTTCGGTGGGCAAGGAAAGCGATCATCACATCTTGCCGCAGCCGCAGATCAACGAATTGCTGCTGAAACTGGCCATGGACGGGCGCGACGTGGTGCGCCTGAAGGGTGGCGATCCTTTCGTCTTTGGGCGCGGCGGCGAAGAAGCCATGTATCTGGCCGCCCATGACATCGGCTTCGAGATCGTGCCCGGCGTTTCCGCCGCCGTGGGCTGCGCGGCCAGCACCGGCGTGCCGCTGACCCATCGCGGACTTGCCACCTCGGTACGCTTCGTCACCGGCCATCTGCGCGAGAATGACGGGCTGGACCTGGATTGGAAAAGCCTTGCCGACCCCGCCTGCACGCTGGTGGTCTATATGGGCATCGCCAATGCGGGCAAGATCACCGAAGGCCTGCTGGGGGCCGGACTGGCGCCCCAAACTCCCGCCATGCTGATCGAGAACGGCACCACGCCCCAGCAGCGGGTGATGCGCACAACGTTGGCCGAGCTGCCCCAAACCATCGCCCAGCACCATTTCCACCCGCCCAGCCTGATGGTGATCGGCAAAGTGGTCGATGTCGGCGAAGAACTGGCGGCGGGGCTGGGGAAGCGATAGGAAGCCCCCTCTTATATTTTCGTCATTGCCGGGCTTGACTCACGGCTGTCCGGTTTAAATGACGCGTTGCTATTTTTGCCTCATCCTGAGGAGCGAAGCGTCTCGAAGGATGGGGCAAAACAAGGAAAATGCAGCACCTCGCCCTTCGAGACAGCCGCTTCGCGGCTTCCTCAGGGTGAGGTCACATTTTTCGTCTCTGTCTTCCGTTTCAGACGGAGAGATCTTCATTCAGCCGCAAAAGCCAACGCTTAATCTTGATTCCTGGGGCGCATTTTCCTCAGATTCTGGGGGCTACTCGATTGTACCGTCTGACTTGCGCCAGAAGAGCGATAGAACGTCATGGCCTCAGCGATGGCGCTTTCAAGGTCTTTGACTCGCGTCTCATCCGAAGGGTGGGTGCTCAAGAATTCGAAACCCTCGCCGCCCTCCTCTTCCTTAGCGGCGGCCATGCGTCGCCAGAATTTCGGCGCTTCATGCGGGTCATAGCCGGCCATGGCCATGAAGATCAGGCCAAGCCGATCCGCTTCGCTTTCATGCAATCGGCTGAAGGGAAGCAGCAAGCCCAACTCGGAGCCAAGACCGAAGGCGGCCTGCAAGGCGAATTGCGTCGTCGAATCCTCATCGGCGACCGCCGCCATCAGGGCTGTGCCCGCAAGATCGACCAAGAGCGCCTGACTCATTCGCTCGTTGCCGTGATTGGCAATCGCGTGGGCCACTTCGTGCCCCATGACCACGGCAAGTCCCGCCTCGGTCTTCGTGATGTCCAGAATTCCAGTGTTGACCGCAACTTTTCCGCCCGGCAGGCAGAAGGCATTTGCCTCATCGTCATCGATTAGGCGGAATTCCCATCGATATCCCTTCAGGCGATCAGCTTGCCCATTCTGAGAAAAGTAACTTGCGACGGCGTTCCTTATCTTGCCGCCAACCTCGCTGACCAGTTTGGCATCCTTTGTGCCGGTGATGACGTCGCTTTCCTCGATAATCCGCTTGTATTCACGAGCGCCGAGCGCATGCATCTCGGCATCGCCATGGAAGCTGATCTGCTGACGCCCGGTGATGGGAACGGTTTCGCAGGCCGCAAGCAACACCAGCAGGAACGCAACGACTATTCTGCGCATGCCTTCACTCAATCCGGTCTAGAGGTGGAAGAGTGGTGGTCAGGGCGCTGGCGAAGGTCCGAAGCGATTGTCCCCTGGGGTGCCCGGCAAAAAGCCGTTTTCGACAAAGGCCCAGATGGGGCCTACCAGCGGCACGAAGACGATGAACATCCACCAACCCGGCTTGTCGCGGTCATGCCAGCGCTTCACCTGGATCGCGATGCTGGGCCAGATCACGGCAAGAGACGCCAGCAGCGAGCCGATAGGAACGCCCTCCCCCTCTTCGTCCATCATGGCGAAATCGACGCCCAACGCCAACATAAAGACCACAACGCAGCCCAACGCGAACATCCAATAGGTCTTTCGCGAAATGCGGCCCTGCAGACTGAAAAGAACTTGCCCCATTACTTCCCCCATAGAAAAAAATTCGCCACACAATCGGCCCGGAATAAAGCGCTCCCCCATCCGAGGCGGCTACCAAAAAGGCCATTTTATTGGACTTTTGGTACAGCACAACAAAGCCTACAAGCGCGGGGTCGATGAAATGTGGATGGTCTGTGGATGGCCGTTCACATCATAGACAAAAGGGCGACACCACCGCCGAGTTCCGCCCCAACGAAAAAGGCCGCCCAAGCGGACGGCCCAAATCTATTTGGCGCAGGGGATGTCCGGTCAATCGCTTTATTGTCGTATCCGCGATTGTACCCGTACCCTGCCTGCATGATCTGGGCATCGGTCATGCCGCCGCCGCTGAACCCAAAATTATCCCGCATTCCGTCTTTGATGTGCTTGGCGACAATATCCAGGTTGGCTGTTTCATCACCCAACTTTCCAATGAGCTTCTGACGATCCCAAAAGCCCATCTTCTATCGTCATGCCCGTGCTTGACACGGGCATCCATTCTTTGTGGATGCGCGGATCAAGTCCACGAACTCCCACTTCAAGGTCATGATCTCGTTCAGGCGGCAGCCGGTAAGGATCAGCAGTCGCACAGCCAGGATCGCCGAAGGCAGTTCAATCCCTTCGATTTCCACATCCTTCAGTACCTCGCCGACCCGACGCAGCTCGGCCGCGCTCAGGAACCGCTCCCGCTTCTCCTCCGGGTATTTCTTGATGTGCTTCCTGGGGTTCGATCCGTCCGGGCGGAGCTCCCACAGTTCCGCGAGGCTGAACATCTTGGAGACGACCTCGAGGCAGCGGTTGGCCTGGTAGGGCCCGCCACGACCGGGGCTGCAAACCTCAATACGGCTAAAGTGTCAGCGCCCGATGAAACATTTGGAACGTATCGTTCGCCCCAGCTTTTGCTTTATCTAACATTTCACGCCGTGCAAGAGACCCTTCTAGATATTCTAGAAAGCTTTGCCATCTCTCTGCTGTGTTATTTCCGTGTGGGAGGAAAAACCCCAGGACTTCGGAAGGGTATCTGGAAATGAGGTGGCGATAGATCAGTTGCCCGCCCATGGACGAGCCTTCAATGACGTAAAATGCTCCGATTCTGCTTGGTGCATCAGCCAATTTAGGCGCAGGAAGATCATGTGATGGCAGCTCACATCCAAGCACCGCCAGCCCAGATAAAAGCTTGGGCATTCGTGGCGTATAATTTAGCGCTTGGGCTTGTTCGGTATACATCAGCGCGGCTTCAAGTGTGCGATAGACCGTGACGAACCGCTGCAGTAACTCTCCGAGCTCTAGCGTAGAAAAGTCATCTGCAAACAAACGACGGTTGATCGGAGCTGCTTCAAGCTCCGCGTGAGCGGAGGCGGTTGATGCGCGCAACAGCCTCCAAGCTTGCCCCGTGCTCAAGACGCCGCGGCCTCGGCGGGGAAATGCAGGCTGACCGTTGTTCCGCGGCCCTCCTCGCTTTCCAGTTCCAGCTGCCCGCCGTGCAGTTCAATCAGCGACTTGACAATGGGCAACCCCAAGCCAGTTCCGGAGTGGCTGTGCGTTATATCGTTGTCCGCCTGACGAAAAGGTTCTAGGACATGTTTATGCTTATTCTTGGGAATCCCAATCCCAGTATCTGCCACCGACATAATTAAGCAACCGTCATGACCGCTCCGAGTGATAATCGTTACTGAGCCTCCTCGGGGAGTAAACTTGATCGCATTCGACAAAAGGTTCATCAGCATCTGCTTGATAAGACGCTCATCAACTAACGCAAACGGCAAGTCTGGTTCGTAGGATGTTTTAATGGTCACCCCTTTTTCTCGGGCGATACCGACCATCAGTATAACAACGCGCTTCGCCAACTCGGATAAATCTTCTTTTCGAACCGACAGCTCAAGTTTTCCAGCCACCACTTTGGACAGGTCGAGCACGTCATTAATCATTGTGAGTAGGTGGGAACTCGCTTCGTGGATCAGCCCGAGACATTCCAGCTGTTTCGCCCCCATATGTCCGTAGATGCCCATTTCAAGCATCTCTGTGAACCCCAACACGGCGTTCAGCGGCGTGCGCAGTTCGTGGCTCATATGGGCCAGGAAACGTGATTTTGCTTGGTCGCTTTCCTCTAGGCGCACGTTCAAGCTGCGAATGGTCCGCATCTGTCGAAGGATTACGTCGTTAAGTGCATTCCGCAGTGAGTGAGCAATCTCAATCTTCCAAGGAGCCCACGGCCGTGAATGGCCCCGCCGCTCCTCTACCCAGCGAGCAAAAGACCGTCGCGGAAGATAATTACCAGCTTCCTTATGCCGCGCCACTTGGTCGGGTGTCGCGCCGCCCCAGATAGTGGTGCGCACCGTCTCCGGCCGAAACCACAGGATCATGTGACGTCCTTCCTCACCGACCGTCATGGCGAGAACGCCAGATGCATACTCAGTATGGACAGAAAAAGGAGGCAGAATGGAGGCCGTATGGTCGGTTGCAAAGACGCCGTCACTAAGATGTTGACGGCAGGCATGAGCAAGGGCAACCACTGAATCTTGGTCTGGAGCACGACCAATGGTTCGAACCTCCACATGCTCATCTGCATCCCGTTCATCGCGGTAAACGACAGCCGCCCCTGAGGATGCGAAAAACAAGTCGGTAAGCTTGATGTCGCCGGAGATCAAGGGCGAAACAAAATCATCCGCTCCAGCAATCTGTTCGAGCAGTCTGGCATGTAGCACTACATGTTTGGCACGTGCATCGCGCTCGTCAGCAGTCTCCGTCGCTGAAAGACGCATGGATAACCCCGTAGTGATCGAAAGAATCCCCGTGCGAGCAGGAATAGATACGCGATGAGGGCGACGGTGGTGGCCAACCACTAAACCCCAGAGCCTTCCCTCATTGATGACTGACACCGACATGGCACCGTCAACACCCAGATTTTCCTGATATAACCTGTGTACTGGAGACAAACTTCTCAATTGGCATGGCCCCAAGTCAAAAGGCCGTCCGTCTCTGGGATCCAGTGCTGGAGCTATAGGAACTGGCTCATAATCTCGGTACGGTACAAAACGGCAGCGACTCGTGAGGTAAAGTGCCCGGGCCTGTGCCGGAATGTCAGCAGATGGAAAGCTGAACCCGATAAAGCTCTCAAGCCAGTCGTTCACCTTTGACTCGGCAACCACCTCTCCATGCCCCTCCTCAGTGAAGCGGTAGATCAGGACCCTTTCCATGCCTGATAATTGTCGGATCGCTCTGGCTGCCGTGTCTGAAAGCAACTCCAGTGTGTCCGAAGCATTTAGTGCGCTCAGCGTCTCATCCAGGTCGATCATGTGCTGAGGATCGGAGTGATCGACTTCGGTCAGCGGTTCTATTTCGATCAGGAGTGTTCGAGCAAGATGGTGGGTGTGAGCCATGTAAGCGCCTTCTACCAAGAAGGCTGGAGTGCCACAGTTCGGCACGAGTTCCGGCCAGACATCATCGATGCGTCGGCCCAGTAACGACCCACTGAGGTGTGGAATCATCTCATGGTTGGTGCTTGCAGCCAAAATTAATCTTGTTTGCGGGTCAACGCAAAGCAAAACCCCTTGGGGTTGAATACAGGCCGGAAAGTGAATGGGTTCGCGCTCGCATTCGTCTGACTGCACTGTCGATAAGCAAGTTTGATGTTTCAATCCAAACCTCCTGCCTGAGATAGCGAACGGGCCTATCGATGATTTATTCCAAAAGCAGTATAACATCCGCTGGCGTAACTGGCGACAAGGGAGGTATCTTGCAGGTCGCGCCTATGCGAGCTTCGGCACTCTCTATGCACCGGATCGCAAGAGCGCAGCCTGCAAGGACTTTAGGTCTGTTAACATTGGCTTGCGTTGTTGAGCGATAAAACTGGTGATGCAAGAACTTTTCACGAATCATTGTTTGCGACCTAACCGAGCCCAAGTTCGGTATAAGCCAATGCATGTCCGCGCACGACGATTTGTGGCGATGGCTTAGCGAAGCCGAAAATGATTGCGGATGGCTTGCAGGAACAAGAACAGCAGCAATGCGCCGATGAGGGATTGGATGATGGATAGAAGTTCGATGCATAACGGCATCTCAAGTTCTTTGCCAAACAATCGTTCCATCACCTTTGCCTGAACCGGGCTGAGGCTGGTGGCGAATGGCAACGCATGACCCAGCGTGAAGCTGAAAATGTCTTTCAAGTATCCCCATGGCATCGGACGAACACCGCTTGGTGCGAGAAATATTTCAAACAATTTTGTGCTGTCGGCTAGCAATAAATATAGCGGGAGAAAGAACGTAAGATTGAGACATGCGAACTTGCCAAGCGGCCTTTTGGCACTTCGCCCGCAATCTGATAAACGATCATAAGCCTCCAACAGAAGGATTGGCCCCCAGGGGGAACGCAGAGAAAGCAGCAACCTCAGCTTCAACAACAGAAGCTTCGAGTCCCATTGAGTTTCTGCCCGACGGATAAGCCCCCTCTTTCCAAAAAGAAATCTAAGATTTGCACCTCTCCATGCCTCAATTTTGACTCCTCGTTCGGATTTGCGCTCAAGGACAAAAAGATCATGCGCAACATCGTGGGCATTGGCTTCTTCCATTATTTTTCTTAAGCGGCGAAGACGGGTGGGATAATTCACAACATTCCCAGCCCAACCATCTGCGAGTTTATTCATTTCAAACCACATATATTTTGGCCGCGGCCCAAATATCTTGAAACTAGCTCCTATCCAATCAGCTTTTTCAGCACCTTCCCAGCCGTCGAATTCCGGCGGCTCATGGAAAATTGCATTTGTGAAAATGGCGAACCGCTTAAATTTGCATGCACTGAAATCGGAGTGAAGGAATACCGCACCGTTGAAATCAACTCTGGTTATAAAATTTGCATTTTTGAACTGGGCCGCATAGTAGAACCCCGCCCCTTGGAATGAGACATCAGAATTGAACTTCACGCTTTCAAACGTTGCCTCATTGCCAAATCTTGCGCTGATAAACTCAGCGAACATTCCAAAAACCGCATCGGAAAAATCAGCTTTCAACCCAAATTCTGCTCTATTGAAATTCGCGCCGATTCCAAAATTTGCCTTCCTAAAATTTGCACCAGAGAAAAAGTGTGTCCCTTCAAAATTGGCGCGATTTCCCATACAGGCCCCGCTGAAATTTGGCGGGCCGGGCTGAATAAATTGGACCCCTGAAAAATTGACAGGGTTAGTTGTATCGACCTCGTTTTCTCCTCGAGTTGGCGGCGTCGGCACCGGCGTTGGCGCCAATTTTTCCGCCAAGTCAGCCGCCTCTTCCTCCGTCAATTCCCCCTTGATCCACTTGTTCCAGGTCGGAACGCCAAGCCGGATCAGCTTGAGGTAGGGGATGGCGTGTTCGGGGTCTTTGTAAGGTTCATCGGCCATGCGCAAAACTAACACGCGCAGGATGGATTGGAAATTCCCTTGTGAACTCGAGGGGCAGCCCCCCCTCACCCGGACGCTTGCGCGTCCACCCTCTCCCGAAGGGGAGAGGTTTTCTTGCCCCCCAACGAAAAAGGCCGCCCAAGCGGACGGCCCAAATCAATCAACCTGTTTGTTGGTTTACGCGCGCAATTGATCGCGCACGCGGGCGACCAAGGTGGCCAGATCTTCCTGGGCGATGCCGTCGCTGGCCAGCATGCGGGCCATCATGGGATCGCCCAGCACCTCGGCCATGCTAGGTTCGTCATTGCCCGAGAAGCGGCGGCCCTCGCCACTTAGCGAATGGGGTCCCCAGGCACAGTTCTGCAACGACATGGACAGAGGCGAGAGCGCCGGTGATCGGCGGGCAAGGTGCGGCATGGCGTTTCTCCTTCCCACGGCTGGTTGTTGCAAAAGAGACTAAACGAAATCAAATAAAAAGTAAAGCAAAGCAAATAATCGCAATTAGTTAAAATTTGATTTAATGAAGAGACAAAACTAATATTGCATTGCAAAAACTGAATGCGTCATCTCTTCTGCCATATGGTTGGCATCGCCCTGGGTTTCAACCCTTGAAGATGCGGGGGTTAGCCTTTTTCCTGCGCCAAAGCCAGGGAACGCACGGCATCAACCGATAGCCCACCCTCTCGCAGCGCACGCAAACTTTGCGCCCCATCGCGCTTGGCCAAACGCTGCCCCAAGGGTCCCATCAGCAACGGATGATGACGCCACTGGGGGACAGTCAGCCCCAGCAGGGCTTGCAGCAGGCGGTGGATATGCGTGGCCTCGAACAGATCCTGCCCTCTGGTCACCAAGGTCACGCCTTGCAGATGATCGTCCAGCGTCACCGCCAGATGATAGCTGGTGGGCGTGTCCTTGCGGGCCAGCACCACATCGCCGAAAATTTCCGGCCTGGCAAGCTGTTCGCCTTGATCGAGATCGCGCCAAGTCAGCGCGCCCGCCATCGCTTGGGCGCGTTCCATATCCAGGCGCAGGGCAAAGGGCTGGCCCTGGCCGATCCGCTCCGCCCGCTGGCCCGCATCCATCCGCTTGCATAGGCCGGGATAGATGGGGCCATCCGGGCCGTGCGGCGCCTGGCCCGACGCAGCGATATCCTTCCTGGTGCAAAAACAAGGATACAGCAGCCCCATGGATTCCAGCCTGTCCAGCGCCGACTTGTAATCATTCATCTCAGCCGACTGGCGGCGCACCGGCATTTCCCAAGACAGGCCCAGCCAGGACAAATCTTCGTAGATGGCGGTTTCGAAGTCGGGCTTGCAGCGCACGGGATCGATATCCTCGATGCGCAAGATGAAGCGCCCGCCCGTTCTTTTGGCCTCGCGCTCGGCGAACAGAGCAGAATAGGCATGGCCCAGATGCAGCCATCCGGTCGGGCTGGGCGCGAAACGGGTAACGAGGGCGGATGAAATGGTCACGCAGGCGTCACAACTTCCTTAGTGTCATCTTAACCTGAACCTACTATATTTAGCGAACCTAAGCGATAGCTGGAGGACGGATGTTCGATGGCTGCCAAGCTCTTGTCCTGAACGCCGATTTCAGGCCGCTCTCTTATTTTCCCTTGTCCTTGTGGGCGTGGCAGGACGCCGTCAAAGCGGTGGTGACGGATCGCGTGCATGTGCTGAGCGAGTATGATCAGGTCATTCACTCGCCCCGCCGGTCGCTTAGCCTGCCCAGCGTCATCGCGCTCAAGGATTTCGTCCCGGTGGCCAGACGCCCGGCCTTCACGCGCTTCAATGTGTTCCTGCGCGACCGCTTCACCTGCCAATATTGCAACCAGCCCTTCGCCTCGCATGACCTGACCTTCGACCATGTGATTCCCCGCTCGAAGGGCGGGCGCACCAACTGGGCCAATGTGGTCACCGCCTGCCAAGCCTGCAATCTGGTCAAGGGCTGCCGCCTGCCGCAAGAGGCGGGCATGCATCCCAGAACGCCGCCCGCCCCGCCCAGCTCGATTCAGTTGCGCGAAAACGGGCGTGGCTTTCCGCCCAACCACCTGCATCAAAGTTGGCGCGATTATCTTTACTGGGATAGCGAATTGGAAAGTGTTTAGGGGACTCGTTTCTTAGCGCCCCACAGGGCAATCGCCGCGAACAAGGGCGAGAAAACCGCGTTCCAGCCCGCCATCGACAGGCCCAGCAGATAGAAGGGTGGCTCGTCGCAACGCACCACCGGGGCCGCCATCAATTGACGACGCAATTCCTCGACGGTTTGCGCTGGACTGGCGTTGCCGGTGCATTCCGATTCCCAGCGCCACCAATGCGCCTCGACGCCCGCGTGAAACAGGGCGATGCCAGCCCCGACGGCGAAAAGCGCGCTGGCGCCGTACAAGGCCAAGCGCCGATTTTCCTCGCCATGCCAAGGCCCCAGCGCATAGGCCCCCAAAGCCAGGGCCAGCACATAGGGAACGCGCTGCCACAGGCACAAAATGCAGGGCGGGAAGCCCAGCACATGCTCGCTGAACAAAGCGCCCGCCAGCGCCGTGACGGGGATCAGGAAAACCAGGGCGGCGGCGGCATCCAGGCGCTTGATCATGAGAGCTGGCCTCATCCGTGATTCAGCAGCACCTTGACCAGCACGAAGCCGCCGATCAGGCAGACGGCGAAAACGGTGGTCACCAGCCCCAGGCGCTTTTCGATGAAGTCGCGCACCGGAGCGCCATATTTCCACAACAAGGCGGCCACCAGATAGAAACGCATGGCCCGCACGATGATCGAAGTGATGGTGAACAGAAAAATATCCATCTTGGCGACACCCGCCGTGATGGTGATCAGCTTGTAGGGGATGATGGGGATCATGCCCTTGATCATCATGATCTTGATGGCGTTGTCGTTGAAGGCCTGCTTGGCGACCTCGAATTCATGCTGCAGGCGATAGGCCGAGACGATCCATTCACCCACCGTCTCATACAGAAAATAGCCGATCGCATAGCCGAAACAGCCGCCGATCACCGAGGCCAGGGTGCATATGCCGGCGTAACGCCAGGCCTTCTTGCGGTCGGCCAGCACCATGGGCACCAGCATGACGTCGGGCGGAATGGGAAAGAACGAGCTTTCAATGAAGGAGACCATGGCCAGCCACCAGGCGGCATGCCGATGCTGGGCCAATTCCATGGTTTTATTGTACAGACGGCGCATCGGGGCTTGTCCTTTGGCGGGGTGGGCCTTGGGTTTAACAGGCTAGCCCTTGGTCAGCAATTAAGAAAGAAGCGGAAAACACCAGATAAGCCGTTGACCTGGGATGATCTGTGGCTATGATCGCCGCCTGCGTCCAAGCGCCCGGTGCCCCAGTGGCGGAATGGTAGACGCGGCAGACTCAAAATCTGTTGTAGGCAACTACGTGCTGGTTCGAGTCCGGCCTGGGGCACCAAGCTTTTCAAGCGGTTATTTTGCTAGCCGCCCATTTTTCCAATCAGGTTCAGCCACAGATAATCAAGCGGCCAAAGCAGCACAGCCGTAAGGGCGGCCATGATCAGGCACAATCTGGCGAAATCCCAATAGCGGGCCTGGGCGAGTTGAAGGCCGGTCATCACCGGCGGCGCCTGATAGGGCAGAATCAGGGTCGAGTAGCCTGCCACCTGGGTCATCAGAACGGCGGCGATGGGCAGTCCGGTGGCCTCGGCCAGCGTCGGGGCAAAGGGCGTCAGAACGGCGGGCACACCCGGCAAGGTGGTCGCCATGCCCACCCCGCTGGCCAGAGCGGCCAGGCTCATGAAATTCAGGAAGCCGCCGCCCGCTTCCAACGGCAGAACGTCGATCAGAACATTGCCGACCAGCCGCCCCACACCCGCATGATCGATCACCGCCCCCAGCCCGATCACCCCCGCCACATAGAACAAAGGTTCGAAATTCGTGGCGGCCAGACTTTTGGGCGGCAAAATGCCGGTCTTGGGCGTCAGGCATAAGATGGCGACGGCCAAACCGACCCAGGCCGAGGAAATGTGGTGCAGCGTATCCGTCATCCACAAGCCGATGGCCAGGGCCAGCAGCAAGGCCAGCCGACGCTCGGGTGCCGACATCGGTCCCGGCGGCGGTTCTTCCAGCTTCGTCGGTTCCTGCCCGCGATAAAGGCCCCAGAGCACGGCATAAAGGATCGCCAGTTTCGCCAATCCCAGGACAGGGAATGTGGAGACAAAATAATCGCTGTAGCCCAGCACGATGCCCAGCATCGCCTCGGCTGAACCGGCCAGCACCATATTGGGAATGTTGGAGGGCAGGATCGAGAATGCGAACAGGAAGGTCGACATGATTCCGCCCAGCACCAGCCCGTTCCAGCCCTTGCCGCCGGTTTCATAGCCCAGATGGCTGGCCAGCGCGGTCAATAGGGGCACCAGCAGAACCACGCGGCCCAGCGACGATGGCATCAGAAAAGCCAGTCCTACGCCCAGCAGAATGACGCCGAAAAGCGCCTGGGCGAACGAACGGCCCATGGCGCGCCCAATGGCATGGGCGGCGCGGTCGCCAAGCCCGGTGGCCTTGATGGCGGAACCGAAAACCACGCCCGCAAACAGCAGCCAGAAAGCCTGCGAGGTAAAGCCCGAGAAGACCACCTTGGCGGGGGCGGCCTTGAACAACATGCAGAACAGAAAGAACAGCAGCGCCGTCAGGGCCTCGGGCATGGCGCCGGTGGCCCACAAGCCGATGGCGGCCAAGGCCAATCCGGCAACGACCGCCTCGGAAGGCGAGAAGGCCTGTGGGGGAACAAGCGCGATCCACAGACCAAGGGCGGCCAAGACAACCGCAATCAGTTGAGCGCGGCTGAGGCGTAGCAAGATTATCCCGCCTTGGCGGCGATGGCAGCGCGGATGGCCTCCAGCGCGTCATTGGCCTTGGCGCCTTCGGGTCCGCCCGCCTGCGCCATGTCGGGGCGCCCGCCGCCGCCCTTGCCGCCCAAGGCTTCGGAACCGGCGCGCACCAGATCGACCGCAGAAATCTTGGCCGTCAAATCGGCGCTGACCGCGATGACCAGCGACGCCTTGCCTTCGGCAACGCTGATCAGGGCCACGATGCCCGAACCAAGGGCTGCCTTCATCTCGTCGGCCATGCCCTTCAAATCTTTGGCGGGCACGTCTTCCACCACGCGCCCATCGAAGGCGACGCCGTTCACCTGTTGGGCCGACGGAGCCGCAGCGCCACCACCCATGGCGGCCTTTTTGCGGGCATCCGAAAGCTCGCGTTCCATCTTCTTGCGGTCATCCAGCAGGGCGGCCACGCGATCGGCCAATTCGCTGGGCGCGATCTTTAGTACATTGGCGGCCTTGGCCAACTGTTCTTCCTGCTCAGACACATGGGCCAGCGCCGCCGCTCCCACCACCGCTTCGATGCGGCGCACGCCAGCGGCGACAGCGCTTTCGGAAACGATCTTGAAGAAGCCGATATCGCCGGTGCGCTTGGCATGCGTGCCGCCGCACAGTTCGACCGAGAAGGGTTTGACGGCATCGTTGATCTTCGACCCCATCGACACGACGCGCACTTCTTCGCCGTACTTCTCGCCGAACAGGGCCATGGCGCCCGCCTTGATGGCATCGTCCGGCGTCATCAGGGTGGTGGTCACCTTGTTGTTGCCGCGCACTTCGCGGTTGACCTCAGCCTCGACCAAGCGGATTTCCTCGGCCGACAGCGCCTTGGGATGGCTGATGTCGAATCGCAGGCGGTCAGGGCCAACCTGCGACCCTTTTTGCGAAACATGTTCGCCCAGATATTTCTGAAGGGCGGCGTGAAGAAGATGAGTGGCCGAGTGATGAGCGCGTAGCGCCGCCCTGCTTTCGCCATCGACCTTCAATTCCACCGCATCGCCGATCTTGGCCTCGCCCTCTTCCACCTTCACCTTGTGGATGATGAGATCGCCCAATTTCTTATGCGCGTCCGAAACGCTGAGGCGCGCCCTGCCGGGCACGGCGATCAGGCCGGCATCGCCCATCTGGCCGCCAGATTCGCCATAGAAGGGCGTTTGATTGGCGATCAGCCAGCCCTCGTCGCCCAGCTTCAATGATTCGACCGGCTTGCCATCCTTGATCAGCGCGGCGATCACGCCCTCTGCGCTTTCCGTGTCGTAGCCCAGGAATTCCGAGGCCCCCACCTTCTCGCGGGTTTCAAACCAGACGGTTTCGGTGGCCGCCTCGCCCGATCCGGCCCAGGCCTTGCGGGCTTCCGCCTTTTGGCGCGCCATGGCGGCGTTGAAGCCGTCGGTGTCGACGCCGATGCCCTTGGCCTTCAAAGCGTCCTGCGTGAGGTCCAAGGGGAAACCATAAGTGTCGTACAGCTTGAAGGCCACCTCGCCCTCCAGCGCCGCGCCTTTGGCCAGCTTGGCCGTTTCCTCGTCGAGCAACTTCAAGCCGCGATCCAGCGTCGCCTTGAAGCGCGATTCTTCCAGCTTCAAGGTTTCGGTGATCAGTGCGCTTGCGCGGATCAATTCCGGGAAGGCGGTTCCCATATCCTTGATCAGGGCCGGAACCAGACGCCACATCAAGGGATCGACGCAGCCCATCAGATGGGCATGGCGCATGGCGCGGCGCATGATGCGGCGCAAGACATAGCCGCGCCCCTCGTTCGAGGGCAGCACGCCGTCGGCGATGAGGAAACACATGGCGCGCAGATGGTCGGCGATCACCCGATGCGAGACCTTGTGCGGGCCATCGGGTTCGGCGCCCGAAGCCTCGGCCGAGGCCATGATCAGATGGCGCAGCGCGTCGGTGTCGTAATTGTCGTGCACGCCTTGCATGACGGCGGCCAGACGCTCCAACCCCATGCCGGTATCGACCGAGGGCTTGGGCAGATTGATCCGCTCGCCGCCCGGCAACTGTTCGAATTGCATGAAGACGAGATTCCAAATCTCGATGAAACGGTCGCCATCCTGGTCAGGCGAGCCCGGGGGGCCGCCGGGAATATGATCACCGTGATCGTAAAAGATTTCAGTGCAGGGACCGCAGGGGCCGGTGTCGCCCATGGCCCAGAAATTGTCGCTGGTCGGAATGCGGATGATGCGCTCGTCGGCGAAGCCGGACACTTTTTTCCACAGGTTCCAGGCCTCGTCGTCGGTGTGATAGACCGTCATGCACAGACGGCTCTTATCCAGGCCGAAATCCTTGGTCACCAGATTCCAGGCGAATTCGATGGCGTCGGACTTGAAATAGTCGCCGAACGAGAAGTTGCCCAGCATCTCGAAGAAAGTGTGGTGGCGGGCCGTATAGCCGACATTGTCCAAGTCGTTGTGCTTGCCGCCGGCGCGCACGCATTTCTGCGAGGTGGTGGCCCGCACATAAGGGCGCTTTTCCTGGCCGGTGAAGACGTTCTTGAATTGCACCATCCCGGCATTGGTGAACATCAAGGTGGGATCGTTCCGGGGCACCAGCGGACTTGAATCCACGATCTCGTGACCGTGTTTCTTGAAAAAGCCCAAAAAGGCCGCGCGGATATCGTTGCTGGTTGCTGGCATGGGTTGATCCTGGCCGGTTGGTTGCCGCTTGAAAAGCCTGCCTTTCTAGCGAATTGGCAGGGTTTGGTCCAGGGCATCGTCACGATGTCGACCAAAGGGGTTGCCCCGACAGCGCAACGGGGCTGGTCACCCAGCCCCGCTACATTCCTAACCCAATGAAAATGTGGAGAGATTTTCCTGAGGGGTCAAGATCGCCCGATCAATCCTCGGCTGGGGTTCCGTCCAGATCGCCCGGCCCGCCCGCCAAAGCCTCGCTCACCAACCCGGCATTGGCCCGGATTTGCGTCTCGATCTCCTCGGCCATTTTGGGATTGTCGCGAAGATATTGCTTGGCGTTCTCGCGGCCCTGGCCGATGCGCGTTCCGCTATAGGAGAACCAGGAGCCGGACTTCTCGACCAGATTGGCCTTGACGCCCAGATCAATCAACTCGCCCATTTTGGACACGCCCTCGCCGTACATGATGTCGAAATCGACGACGCGGAAGGGCGGCGCCAGCTTGTTCTTGACCACCTTGACGCGGGTTTGGTTGCCCACCACCTCATCGCGTTCCTTGATGGCGCCGATGCGCCGGATTTCCAGACGCACCGAAGCGTAGAATTTGAGCGCGTTGCCGCCGGTGGTGGTTTCCGGATTGCCGAACATGACGCCGATCTTCATGCGAATCTGGTTGATGAAGATAATCATGCATTTCGACTTGGAAACCGATCCGGTGAGCTTGCGCAGCGCCTGGCTCATCAGGCGGGCCTGCAGGCCGACATGGGAATCGCCCATTTCGCCTTCGATTTCCGCCCTGGGCACCAGGGCGGCCACCGAATCGATGACCAGAACGTCGATGGCGCCCGAGCGCACCAGCGTATCGGCGATTTCAAGCGCCTGTTCGCCATTGTCGGGCTGCGAAATCAGCAGGTCGTCGAGATTGACCCCCAATTTGCGGGCATAGATGGGGTCGAGCGCATGTTCGGCGTCGATGAAGGCGCAAGCGCCGGCGCGCTTTTGCGCCTCGGCCACCACATGCAAGGCCAGGGTGGTCTTGCCCGAGCTTTCCGGCCCGTAGATTTCCACGATCCGCCCGCGGGGAAGGCCGCCGATGCCCAACCCCAAATCCAGGCCCAGCGAGCCGGTGGGGATGACGTCGATCTCGACGGCTGACTTCTGCCCCATCTTCATGATCGATCCCTTGCCAAAGGCGCGTTCGATCTGGCTGACGGCGGCATCGAGTGCTTTCTGACGGTCCATCGTATCTTTTTCCACCAAGCGCAAAGCTGTCTGACTCATAACGGCGTACCCCTTATTCCACGGTTGGCTAACAGGCGCAACTGAGGCCAATGTACGCGAAATGTTCCGGAACGCAAGCAGAACTTTTAATGCCCTGATTTAATTAATAATTATCACTTTTACCCTACCAATGTTCCTGTCTGGTACCGGTCAATGTTCCTGACTCGCCAGAACCTGCTTCACGGTCCCCGCCAGTTGTTTCAGGCTGAAGGGTTTCGCCAGGAAATGTACGTCCTTAAGGTCGTCGATCTTTCCCCTGGCGGCATCTTCGGTATAGCCGCTCATCAACACCAGATGAATGGCGGGATGTTCGACGCGAACCAGCCTTGCCAGAGTGATTCCGTCCATGCCCGGCATGACGATGTCGGTGATCAACAAGTCTACCGGCTCGGAATTCAACAGATCAAGCGCCTGTTCGCCGCTTCTGGCTTCGAGAACCCGATAGCCCTTGTTGCGCAGCGCGCGCAGGGCGAACATGCGCACGGCGTCTTCGTCCTCGACCAGCAGAATGGTTCCCACGCCGGAAAGGTCGCCTGACGTTTCCGCCTTGGACGCGCTTTCCGCCAGCGGCGGCGACGGCGAATCGCCCACCGCGTAGCGCGGCAACAGAATGGTGAAGGTGGTGCCCTGGCCGGGCGCGCTATCGACCAGAACGAAACCATCGGTCTGTTTCAAGATGCCATAGACGGTCGATAAGCCAAGGCCGGTGCCCGATCCCACCGGCTTGGTGGTGAAGAAAGGTTCGAAAATCCGCCCGATATGTTCCTTGGGGATGCCGGTTCCGGTGTCCGCCACTTCGATCAGCACATATTCGCCCTTGGGTATCAGTTCGGCGCCGCGCTGGGTGGGGCGCTCGAATCTGGCCGTTCCCGTGCGAATGGACAAGGCACCGCCGCCCTGCATGGCGTCCCTGGCGTTGACGGCCAGATTGATCACCACCTGCTCGAACTGGCCGGGATCGACGCGCACGAAGCCCAGATCGCGCCCGTGATCGAGCTTCAGCTCGATGGTTTCGCCCAGCAGGCGGCGCAGCAGATGCGACAATTCGGACAACGAGTCCGTAATGTCGACCAAGCGCGGGCGCAAAGTCTGGCGACGCGAGAAGGCCAGCAACTGGCGAACCAGACTGGCGGCGCGGTTGGCGTTCTGCTTGATCTGCATGATGTCGGCAAAGGACGGATCGCCCTGCCCGTGACGCGCCAGCAGCAAATCGCAAAAACCGATCATGGCGGTCAGCAGGTTGTTGAAGTCGTGCGCGATGCCGCCCGCCAACTGTCCCATGGCGTGCATCTTCTGCGCCTGGGCGAACTGCACTTCCAGATTTTTCTGTTCTGTGGTGTCGATGAAATGCAATAGCAAGCCGGCAGGGCCGTCGCCATCGCCTTCGCAAGACGAGGACAAGGGCGAGGCGAACATGGTCGCGGCGGCTTGCCTGGCCCCCATCAGGCGCACATCGATCTGTGCGCCGCGAGCCGCCCCCATGACCAGTTTTGACAGTTGCGCCGCCACGTCCATGCGGTCCTCGGGAGCAAGCCGCTCGGCCAAGGCATGACCGGCGATCTGTCCAGGTTCCAACCCCATCATCATGGCCAAGGCGCGGTTGCAAGCGCTGACGCGGCCATCGAGATCGACCAGCGCCATGCCGACGGGCGAATTGGCGAACAGGCTGCCAGCCCCGCCTTCGGCCAGCGACATGGATTCCAGATTAATCTGAGGCGCATCCATTCCTTCGCGGCGCAAAGCGACCACGGCGCCGCCATCCTGGCTGGCGATGCGCCAAGTCTCCACCCGCACTCCGGCGCCATCCGCCGTCTTCAATCTGGTCAGCCGACCAAAGCCGCCCGCCTGCGGCAAGGTCTCGACCATTGCGTCGAAGGACTGGCCCGACAAGGTCACCGCCGACACGCCCGCCCATTCCGCCATGCGTTGGTTGGCGAAGGTGATTCGGCCCACATCGTCCAAGGCCGCCAGCCCGAACGGCGCCTGATCGACGATGTCGGCCAACAGATCCAACTCGTCACGCAGGGCGACATCGATGGCGGTGCGCGCCGTCATGTCTTCAAAGCGCGCCAACAGCAAGGGCGTGCCGCCGCTCTCCAACGGCTCGAGGCGCACCATGAACAATTCGTTTCCGCCAGCAGGCGTCATCAGATGCAGCAGCCCCTCGCCTTGCTGACGCAACTCGGCCAGACGGATCAGGCGCTGCGCCTCCTCTCGGCTGGATTCGTCGCAGGCCATGGGAAGCAGTCTTGCCAGGGGAAGGCCGCTGGAGCCGAAGATGTTCCGCGCCGCCGAATTCGCGAAAACGATCTTGCCGCCGACGTCCAAAAGATATCTGGCGCCCTGATCGGCGTTCAGCACGCTGGCCAGATGGCGCATCTCTTGGTGATCGCGCTTCAAACGCCACCCCATGAAACCCAAGGCCAGGGCGGCGGGCAGAGCCAGAACGACGCCCATCAGCGAGCCAACCTCGGGCGACGATGGCCAGAGCAAGGGCGCTGCGGCAGGCGTCAGCGCCAGCGCGCCAGCGCCCACCGTCAAAACCGCAAGAAAGGCGATATCAGATTTTCTTTTTGAGCTTGAAGACATAACCAATCACTTCCGCCACCGCCTTGTAATGTTCCTGGGGAACGGGCTGGTCCAACTCGACCGATGCGTACAGGGCGCGCGCCAAGGGTGGATTCTCGACGATGGGCACCTCATTCTCTTCGGCCAATTCACGAATTTTCTTGGCCAGAAAATCCACGCCCTTGGCGACCAGAACGGGCGCTTGCATGGTTTCCATATCGTAATGCAAGGCCACCGCGTAATGGGTGGGGTTGGTGATGACGACCGTCGATTTGGGCACGGCGACCAGCATGCGCTGACGCGCCCGCTGCATGCGGATGCCCTTCTGCTTCGACTTGACCATCGGGTCGCCTTCGTCGTCCTTATGCTCCTCCTTGACCTCTTGGCGGGTCATGCGCAGCTTCTTCTTGTAGCTGTAACGCTGATAGAGCATATCCGCCACCGAGATGACGATATAGGCCAGCAGCACCCAGAAGACCATTCTGAGAACCGTGTCTTGGATCAGCGCCATGACCTGAAGAGGCGTCAGATCGGGCATTTGCGCCAGGGTTCCGATTTGAGGTTCCAACAGCAGCCAGACGATCCAGCCGATCAGGGCGACCTTCAGAAGACTTTTGACGAATTCGACAACGGTCATGACCGAAAAAAGCCGCTTGGCGCCGGCCAGGGGATTCAATTTCGAGAAATTGGGCTTGATGCGCTTGCCCACCATCAACCAACCGACCTGCGAAATCGTGCCCATGACGCCAAGGAAAAGCAGCACCCCGAAGGGCAGCGCCATAATCATCCCGACCTTAAGCCCCAATTCGATGCTCATCGTGCGCAAGGCACCCTCGCTGGTGTCGATGGCGTGGGGCGATTCGATATATTGACGCAGCATGGTCAGCAGGCTTTTGGACATCGGGGTGGCCAGCATGCCGACCAGAATCAAGGTCCCCGTCAGGCCCAGCCACAAGCGGACCTCTTGGGAAATGGGAACATTGCCCTCGCCACGCGCCTTGCCAAGCCGTTTCCCGGAAGGCTCTTCTGTTTTTTGTGATTCGTCTGCGTCTTCGTCAGCCATGGATCACCTTAGGAAGGGCGTAAAAACCCCCTCGAAGTGGCGCAAGAACCAAAACATGATGCCCGGCAACGCAACGCTCAGCAAGGCCAAGCTGGCCATCAGCTGCAGGGGCATCATGACGAAGAACACCTGAATCTGCGGCGCCAGCTTCGAAAGGACGCCCATGGCGGAATAAAGCACGATGGTGAAGACCACGAACGGCGAGGCCAGCTTGGCGCCCAGCAGGAAACTTTCCGAAATCTGGCGAATGATCACCTCGGTCATGTCCCCGATCGGCGGCATTTGACCCGGCAGGAACAAATAATAACTGTCGATCACGGCGCTCAGAAACAGGTGATGCATGTCGGTCACCAAGATCAGGGTGATGGCCACCGTATCGAACAGGCCGGTGATCACCGAACCTTGCTGCTGGGTGATGGGATCAATGATCAGGGCGTTGGCGAAGCCGCCCTGGAAGCTGATCAGCGTTCCCGCCACATGCAGAGAGGCCAGAACGATATCGACGATGGCGCCCAAAAGGACGCCGATCGTCACTTCGGACACGATCATAAGAACCCGCGCATAGAAATCCTCGGGCATGGCGGGCAGCATGGGGGAAAGAACGGGGGTCACGGCCAGCGCTATGCCCAAGGCCAACAACAGCCGTGCATTGGCGGGAATGTAGCGCCCGCCCAGGGCTGGCATCAGCATCAAGGCGGCGCCCAGCCGGGAAAAGACCAGAAAGAAATGAAAGATGTTGAGTTCGAGAAAGGCCGACAGCATGAAAAGCCTTATCCCCCACCGACCACCCTATCCATGACCATATGGGTGAAATCGATCACTTCATGGAGCATGAACGGCATGAAAATCAGCAGCGAGATAAAGACCACCAGAACCTTGGGAACGAAGGTCAGGGTGGCCTCTTGAATCTGGGTCAGCGTCTGAAAGACGGAAATGACGAGACCAATCGCCAAGCCAGCCAGCAAAGGGGGGGCCGAAACCTTGATCAGGACGATCATGCCTTCCCGGATGACGTCCATCACCTCGGCCTCGTTCATGGAACCTCCGCCAGGATGCTGGGCCGCCCTTAGATGGGCATGCGCATGATTTCGTTATAGGCCGTAATGACCTTGTCGCGCACCGCCATCACGGTCTGCAGCGTGACTTCGGCGGCTGAAACGGCCGTAACCACTTCGGTCAGGTCGGCCTGCCCCGCAATCGCCTTCATGCTCATGCGCTCGCCGTTCTTCATGGTATCGATGGATGTCTGGACGGCTCCCTTGACCAGCCCCGCGAAATCTTCGGGGGCGTCGGTCTTGTCTTGCAAGCCCAAACCCATCGTCGCCGCAGGCCTTGACGCGGCGTTGTAGGCGCTGATCGCATTGTTGATGTCGACTGCCATATCGTCCTCGGTGCCCTGGTTTTGGGGCGTCCCTACACTCTATATATATACGTATAGCACAGATGCGGCCTTAACGCAGCAGCTCCATCGTCCGCTGGATCATGGCCTTGGAGTTGTTGATGGCCGTCAGATTGGCCTCGTAGCTGCGCTGGGCCTCCCGCATGTCCATCAGCTCGATCAGCGGATTGACGTTGGGGGTCAGCACATAGCCGTCGCGGTCGGCCGCCGGGTGCGTGGGGTCGAAGCGCTTGCCAAAATCGCCCTGGTCCGTGGTGACGCGATTGACGCGCACGGTATTGGCGTCCAACTCGCGGTCGAGGACATTCTTGAAGGTCACCACCTTGCGCCGATAGGGAAGCGTGCCCGGCGAGCGGGCCAGCGAGTCCGAATTGGCCAAATTCTCCGAAATGGTGCGCATGCGCATGCCCTGGGCATGCAGGCCTGCGGCCGAAATCTTGACGCTGCTGCGAAGGTCGTCCATTGCCGGTCTCCTTTACCGCCCGCTGCCCACTGACATCTTCAGAAGCATGATCTGCTTCTGGTACAGGCTGGCGGCCATATCGTATTTGCCCTTGGTGTCGCCCACCTTCATGATCTGGTCTTCCAGCGTCACCCCATTGCCGTCCGGCTTGATCTCTTCGGGATGACGTTCCTTCTCGACGCGCAGGCTGGATGTCTTGCTGGGCGATCCCATCAGATGGTTGCCATCGGTCACCGCCAGTTGGGGCGAAGTCACCTCGGCGATGGTTTTCTTGAAATCCAACGGCTTGATGTCGCTAGGCAGATAACCCGGCGTATCGGAATTGGCGATGTTGCGCGACAGGACCTGCTGTCGCTTCGACGACCAGTCCATCTGGTCCTTGATCATGCCAAACAGGGTGAACTGCTGTAGGTCCATCGTTATAAGCCTTGCGAGACGGGTTGCTCGTAGCCTGATTCCACCCTTGCAGTATGACGCGCTCGGCTTAACAAAGGGTAAAACCGAACTCCCGTCAGCGACTCGAGTCGCGATTTTTCTTTGGATTCGCCGTTTCCAAACCCAAGGAAGCGCCTTGGCTTCAGGGTGCGGCAAAGTTCGTCGTGTGATGATCGTCACACGCACCGGAATCTTCGCAAGGCCTTGTATTCCGCGCTTCTCGCAATTTCGATGCGTTGCTGATGCGCAACAGCGAGCGCGGATTGCGATGACAACGGAATCGCGTCAATCATTTTTTTTTGCAAAGAGCGAAAAAAGTTTTTATTGTGTTAGTGCGGTGGACGTCACCGCGAAATGTGGAGAGAGAACCAATGGCTATGTGCAAAACCAAGGCGGCCACTGCCGCCAAGCCGGCTGCTAAGAAGAAGCCGGCCGCCAAGAAGGCCGCGGCCAAGAAGCCCGCTGCCAAGAAGGCGGCTGCTAAGAAGCCGGCTGCTAAGAAGAAGCCTGCTGCCAAGAAGAAGCCGGCTGCCAAGAAGGCCGCGGCCAAGAAGAAGCCCGCTGCCAAGAAGCCCGCTGCCAAGAAGCCTGCTGCTAAGAAGAAGCCGGCTGCTAAGAAGGCCGTGGCTAAGAAGCCTGCTGCCAAGAAGGCCGCGAAGAAGCCTGCTGCTAAGAAGCCGGCTGCTAAGAAGGCCGCGAAGAAGCCCGCTGCCAAGAAGGTTGCCAAGAAGGCCGCTCCCGCTCCGGTGGCAGCTCCTACCGTCTAAGAAGACGGGTTTTCTGCGGCTGCTTTCGCCGCAGGGCACTTCTCAACAGCCCAGGGACCTCAAAGTCCCTGGGCTTGTTTTTTGCGGATATTACCCTTCCAGCATCACTGCCGCCAAGCGCTTGGCGAAATCGTGCGGATCGGGAAGCGGATCGCCTTCCACGATGCGAGCCTGGTCCAGCAGCAGGTGAATGCGGGCACCCAGCCTTTCGCCTGCGCCGTCTTCTCCGGCCTGCGAGGCCAAACGCAAGATCACCGGATGCGAGGGATTGACCTCGAGCACGCGGGCGGGCGTCATGTCCATCTGCTTGTGCGCTTTCAGCATGCGCTCCAGATGCAGGCTCATCTCGCCCTCGGCGGCGACCAGACAGACAGCACTTTCGGTCAAGCGATCCGAGCGCCTCACATCCTTCACCGCTTCGCCCAGCACGCTTTTCATGACGCCCAGTAAAGCCTCGATCTGTCCTTCGCCTTCCTGGCTTTCCTCTGCGGGCTTGTCCTTCTTGTCCTTGGCTGCCAGTTTCGACAGGTCGGCCCCAGCCTCGCCCACCGACTTGAAGGGCTTGCCCTGATAGTCGTGGATCCCACGGGCCCAGAATTCATCGACCGGATCGGTCAGCAACAGCACCTTGACGCCCCTGGCGGCGAAACCCTCGATCAGCGGGCTTTTCTTCAAGGCTTCGACGCTGTCGCCGCTCAGCGTATAGATGGCTTCCTGGCCTTCCTGCATGGTCTCGACATAGCGGGCAAGCGAGATCTGCCCCTCCTCGCCCGTCGCAGAGAAGCGCATCAGATCCAGCATCTCTTCCTTGCGCTCGGGTTCCTCATATAGCCCTTCCTTCAGCACGGCGCCGAAATTGGACCAGAAGGCCAGGTACTGCTCGGGTTCCTCGTCGGCCCGCTTTTTCAATTCGGACAGCACCCGTTTCACCAAGCCCGAACGCATCTTGGCCAGCACCGGATTGTGCTGCAGCATCTCGCGGCTGATGTTCAAGGGCAGGTCGGAACTGTCCACCACGCCCTTCAGGAAGCGCAGCCACGAGGGCAGCAATTCGTGCCCGTCGTCGGTGATGAAGACCCGCTTCACATACAGCTTCACCTTGCTTTTGCGCTCGGGGTTGAACAGGTCGAAGGGGCGCATGGTGGGCACGAACAACAGGCCGGTATATTCCAAAGCGCCTTCGGCCCGGTAATGGATGGTCATCCAGGGTTCGTCGAAGGCATGGCCGACATGGTGGTAGAATTCCTTGTATTGTTCCTTGCTGATCTCATTCTTTGAGCGCGTCCACAGGGCCGAGGCCGAGTTCAAGGTCTCTTCCTTGCCCTCGTGATCCAGCACCACCGGCACGGCTATATGGTCGGAATAGGTTTTCACGATATGGCGCAGGCGATGGGGGTCCAGGAACTCTTCCTCGCCGTCACGTATATATAAAGTGATGGCCGTTCCGCGGGCGGGCAGATCGATGGCTTCCACCGTGAAGCTGCCCTGCCCGTCCGAAATCCAGCGCCAGCCCTCGACTTCGCCAGCCTTGCGGCTGTCCACCGACACTTTCCCCGCCACCATATAAGAAGAGTAGAAGCCGACGCCGAACTGGCCGATCAGACCGGCATCCTTCTTGGCGTCACCCGACAGGCGGCTTAAGAACTCGGCGGTGCCCGACTTGGCGATGGTGCCCAGATTGGCCACCAGATCGGCGCGGTTCATGCCGATGCCATTGTCCGAGATGGTCAGCGTGCGCGCTTCTTTGTCGGGCTTAAGCGTGATGCGAAACTCGGCCCCGCCTTCCAGCAGGCGGGGGTCGGTCAGACCTTCAAGACGCAATTTGTCGCAGGCGTCCGAGGCGTTGGAAACCAGTTCCCGCAGGAAGATTTCCTTGTTGCTGTACAGCGCATGGGCGACGATATCGAGCAGTTTGCCGACCTCGGCCTGGAAGGAAAGCGTTTCAGCAGCGGCGCTCATGGGGCAATATCCCTTCTCATGTCCTTGAAACCGGTCCCCATATGGGGCAGAAAGTGGCCTGACGCAAGCCCCAACCCTTAGCCATCCGGCCCCCATGACCGAGAAGCACCTGCCCAGCCCCGATCAGCACGCCGACATCGTGGTGCGCCAGTTGGAGAAATTCATCCGCGAACAGCGCGGGCCGAAGGGCTTGAACTTCTCGTCTTGGCAATCGATGGCGCGCAAGGAAATCGCCGACGCCATCCGCGCCCATAAGAAGGGCCGCTTCGAGATCGAACGGGTGCGACGGCGCATGGCGGCCGTGGTGTCTGCCTGCTTGGTCACCGTGGGTTTCTGGGCCATGACCATCTTCGTCGACAAGGCTTACGGTGCCGCCGCCGCCATGATCGCCGGAGCCGCCGGGCTGATCCTGGGCGCCATCTTTCTGGAATGGATCATCAGGCGCGCCGTGGCCCAGCATCTGGCCGAATCGAGAGTGTCCGACCTGACGGCCATCGAAAGCCTGGACCGCAAGATCAAACGCCTGAAACGCGACATGGAAAAGAAACTGTCCGACCTGGAGGAAGAGGCGGGGTAAGTACACCCTGAATTCCTTGACCCGCATAATATTTGGGGGTACGAAAATAGATGTGGGCGGGAGTGCAGTCGCCTTGTTCCGGCAGAGATCACCACCCCGTAGGCTTGCGTATCTTGGTTCCTGGAATTGGATCCGGCAGTTGGCTGGACTGAAGGGCCGAGATGCGGATGTGGCGCGAGAAATCAGCATGCGCCAGCAATTGACGCGAAGGGTGGCTAGAACCAGGCGTCAACAAGCCGACACGCTTCTGACAATGAGCTTTCACCAATCGCATGGCTTCTGCGATGTCACTGTCATTCGAAACCACTATGGCGCAATCGTATTTGTCCTGCCATGCGTCATTCAACAAATGAACTGCCAGATTGACGTCCGAACCCTTTTCCTCGGTCTTGATAATTTCGGCATATTTTGGACCGCTGCCAGGATTGGCCAGTGGCGCCTTTACAGTATGGCTGAGGAAGTGGCCGAAGTGGATTTCGACTTCGGGGCGATAGGTTTGCAAGGCTCGCAGGTACACATCTTGGCGTTGAGGCTTAGAGGGATCGGCGAGCGTCGCATTCACTCTGGCAGTGAAATATTTGACGGCGAGAATTTGATGCTGCGGATGAAGAACTGCCTTAAAAAGGGTAGGAAGATCAATCCATTTACAGGCTATTCCCTTAAGGGCCCGGTAATAAAGATTGAAACCATCGACATAGACATATGTCCGCATGTTCTCTCCCCAAAAAAGCAGGGGCCTCCGAAGAGGCCCCGCGCCCTGCGGTCGAAACCACAAGGGGTGTTGTCATGACTATATATATTTCAAGTCAGGCCCGTCAAGAAGCCTTTACCCCACCTCAATCTTCAATCCCGTTCGCAAACTCTCCACCAGGGCCAGGGTGGCGAGAGACGTCTCGAAGGTCTCGGCCTCGTCCACCGGTGCCTTGCCGCCCGCGATCACCGCCTTGGCAAACAACTCGATCTCTCTGCTGTGGCCCTTGTCCTGGCCCAGCGTCTTCGTGGTTTTCGTGCGCCCGCCCTTGGTGACCGAGAGCGATAGGAAATTGTCCAGACATACCGCCATGCCGCCCGCGAAACCCTCGAAACGCTCCTTCGAATAAGCGGAATCGCCCTGGGCGGTATAGCTGAACGAGGCTAGACTGCCATCGGCGAAGGACAGGGTGGCGGCCAATTCATCGGCTCCCTGGCTTGATCCTTGCGCCTGCACGGCCAAGATCGGCGATCCCACCAGGGCGCGCGCCAGATCGACGAAATGGCATCCTTCGCCCACGATGCGCCCTTGCCCTTCGTCGGCCACGTTCAACCAGCTTTCTCGGGGAAGCGCGCCCGCATTGACGCGGATGGTTAAATTCTTGGGACCTTGATGGGTCGCCAGTTCAGCTTTCATCTTCTGGGCCAAGGGGGCGAAGCGGCGATTGAAGCCCACCATCAAGAAGGCGTTCGAAGCAGCCCTGGCTTCGGCGACGCGGGCCAGTTGCTGGGCCGTCACCGCCAGCGGCTTTTCGACCAGCACATGCTTGCCCGCCTGCAAGGCGGCGATCACCAGATCGGCATGGCTGGCGTGGCGCGTTGCGATCAGCACGGCGTTGATGGCGGGGTCGGCCAACAGCTCGGCGCTGTTGGTGGTGCAGACGTCGAAGCCGAACAGCGTCTTCGCATGTTCCGCCGTCATGCCGCGTTGAGTGGCGATGGCGCGCATTTGCACATCCGCCCGTTTCTTGAATTCGGGCAACAAGACCGTGCGGGCGAAACTGCCAGCCCCGATCACACCCAACACGCATTGGCCGCCCGCAGCCCTGGGCGCTGGGAAGGATTTGGGCAGGCTGGTTTCCTGCGCCGCCGCCCTTGGATAATCGAGGACGATGCCGAGATAAGGCTCGGCCCCCGCCATCACCATCGCATAGGCGTCTTCTGCCTGTTCCAGCAAGAAATGATGCGTGGTCAGCAGGCCGACATCCAGCCCATGCGCCATCAAGCGCACGCATTCGGCCAGATTGGCGGTTTCGGTCCAGCGCACGAAGCCTTCGGGATAGGCCATGTTGCGGCCCTCATAGGCTTCGTCATAGCGCCCCGGCCCGTAGGATCGCGACACCGTGACCGACAATTCCTTTTTCATATAATCGGCGAAGGGAAATTCGGTGCCCGTCTTGCCGACCAGCACCACCTTGGCGCGGTCGCGGGCAATTTGCGCCGCCACCTGAAAAGGTTCGCTGGAATCGGTGGCCGCGCAAATCAAGATGCCATCGCATCCCAGCCCCCCCGACAGGGCCGCTACCGTGGCGTCCAGTCCGTCTTCAGCCAAATTCCAAACCGCGTCGGCGCCCATGCGCTTGGCCAGGTCCAGGCGGGCGGGATTGTGGTCGAGGGCCAGCACCCGGCAGCCCGACAATTTCAAAAGCCGCACGGCCAGTTGGCCGATCAGCCCCACGCCCAGCACCGCCACCACATCGCCCAATTGCGCAGACAGATTGCGCATGCCCTGCAGCGCGATGGCCGCCACCGTGCCGTAGCAGGCCTGATCGAAGGGCACCGAATCGGGCACGCTTGCGGCCAGATTGCCGGGCACCAGATCGAACTCGGCGTGATTGGCGATGCCAGCCCCGCACATCGCCACTTTCTGTCCCACCTGGAATCGGCTTTCCAGCCCGGCTCCCACCTCTTCCACGATCCCGGCGGCCGAATAGCCCAGCGGCAAAGGCTCGTCCAACCGGGCCATCACGGCCTTCAAGGTGGCGCCAATGCCGTCGCGCTTGGCTTTGTCCAACACCTTCTTGACAAGATCGGGACGTTCCTTGGCCTTGCCCGCCAGACTTTTCTTGGCAAAATCGACTACCATGCGCTCGGTGCCCGCCGAGATCAGGGAAGCCTGAACGCGAACCAGCAGATGGCCTGCCCGCGCCCTGGGGGCCGGGACGTCCTTAAGGGATAATTTGCCCGTGCGGGCGCTTTGGATGACTTGCTTCATGACAGCGCTTTTAACACCAAATGGCCCAGAACGCCCAGACCGAACAACATAAGAAGGACGCCAGAAACATGGTTGATGCGCGAAATCCAGCTTTCGGGCAGCTTGCCTTTGCTGGCGGCGGCCAGACTGGCCAGGGTAAACCACCACAGGGCCGAACCGAAGAAGACGCCCGCCACCAATTGGCTTACCGCCCGGAAATCGCCCTCCAGCCCGCCCAGGCCAAGGGCCGCGAAAGCTCCCACCGTGCCCGCCACCGTAGCCGGATTGGCGATCGCCACGACAAACGTGCCGGTGAAATCCCTAAGAAACCCCAGAGGCGTCAGGGGCACAGGGTCCATTTTGACCGGGGAACGCCACGTGTAGCCCCCCAGACCCAGCAGGAACAATCCGCCTAGAAGGGCCAAAATCGCCTCATGGCTTTGCAAAAAGCCCGAGACCAGCCCCATGCCCATGGCCCCCATCAGGCCGAAACTGGTATCGGCCAGGGCGGCCCCCAGGCTGGCCAGAAAGGCGGCGATTCGCCCATCGGCCAGGGAACGGCGGATGCACAGAACGCCGACCGGCCCCACCGGGGCGGCCAGGGCGAAACCGACGATCAGGCCCTTGAAAAACAGAAATGAATCCATCCCGGGCTTCCTATCACAAGGATGGCCCTTTTCCCACCCGGCAATCTGCCCATATGATAGAGGAAAGAGAAGAAAGCTGAGGTTGAGCATGAGCGGCGACAAACGCACGGACGACGGACCGGCCACGGGGGTGGTCATCAAGACCAGGCCCAAGACCAAGAAGCCGTCCATGTACAAGGTCTTGATGCTGAACGACGACTACACGCCGATGGAATTCGTCGTGCATGTGCTGGAGCGTTTCTTCGGCAAAAGCCACGAGGAAGCCAACCGCATCATGATGCATGTCCATATGCGCGGCGTGGGGCTTTGCGGCGTCTACACTTACGAAGTCGCCGAAACCAAGGTGACGCAGGTGATGGATCTGGCTCGCCAAAGCCAGCATCCTTTGCAATGCACAATAGAAAAGGAATAGAGCCATGCTGGGGCGCAATCTGGAACTGACCTTGCGCCGCGCGCTGGCGCTGGCCACCGGCTCGCATCACGAATATGTGACGCTTGAACATTTGCTGGTGGCCCTGTGCGAAGACCCCGACGCCATCGCCGTTTTTAAGGCCTGCGGCGTCGATGTCGACCGCTTGAAGCGCGAAACCAGCGCCTTCATCGAGGAAGCGCTGCAAGGCCTGCATGCGCCCGACGGAGAAGACCCCAAGCCCACCGCCGGTTTCCAGCGCGTGATCCAGCGCGCCGCCATTCATGTGCAAAGCTCGGGGCGCGAGGAAGTGACGGGGGCCAATGTCGTGGTCGCCATGTTCTCGGAACGCGAATCGCACGCCGTCTGGTTCCTGCAAAGCCAGGAGATGAGCCGCCTGGACGCGGTCAATTACATTTCGCACGGCATCGCCAAGGCGCCGGGCCAATCGGCCTCGCGCCCGGTCAGCGGCGCCGAAGAAGACGCCACGCCTGAAAAGGTGGTCAAGAAGGGCGAACAGGCGCTGGCCAATTACTGCGTCAATCTGAACAAGAAGGCGCTGGAAGGGCGCATCGACCCCTTGATCGGACGCGACGCCGAAATCGAGCGCACCATCCAAATTTTGTGCCGCCGCACCAAGAACAACCCCCTTTACGTGGGCGATCCGGGCGTGGGCAAGACCGCCATCGCCGAGGGTCTGGCCAGGCGCATCGTGAAAAGCGAAGTGCCCGAAGTGCTGCGCAACGCCACCGTCTACGCGCTGGACATGGGGTCCTTGCTGGCCGGAACCCGCTATCGCGGCGATTTCGAGGAACGCATGAAGGCGGTGATCACCGAGATCGAGGCGACCAAGGGCACCATCTTGTTCATCGACGAAATCCATACGGTGATCGGCGCCGGGGCCACGTCCGGCGGATCGATGGACGCTTCGAATCTGTTAAAGCCCGCCCTGGCCCAGGGAACGCTGCGCTGCATCGGTTCGACCACCTACAAGGAATATCGCAACCACTTCGAAAAGGACCGCGCCCTGGTGCGCCGCTTCCAGAAGATCGACGTGGACGAACCGTCGGTCGAGGACACGGTCAAAATCCTGACCGGCATCAAAAGCTATTACGAAAAGCACCACAAAGTGCGCTACACGCCCGATGCGCTGCGCGCCGCCGTGGAATTGTCGGCCAAATACATCCATGACCGCAAACTGCCCGACAAGGCCATCGACATCATCGACGAAGTGGGTGCTGCGCGCATGCTGCTAAGCGAGAGCAAGCGCAGGAAAACCGTGACCGTGGCCGACATCGAAGGCGTGGTCGCCAAGATCGCGCGCATTCCACCCAAAAGCGTTTCCACCAACGACGCCGAAGTGTTGAAGAATCTGGAACGCGATCTGAAAACCCTGGTCTTCGGCCAGGACAAGGCCATCGAGGCCTTGGCTTCGGCCATCAAACTGGCCCGGGCGGGATTGCGCGAGCCGGAAAAGCCCATCGGCAGTTATCTGTTCGCAGGCCCCACCGGGGTCGGCAAGACCGAAGTGGCCCGCCAGCTTTCCAAGATCATGGGCATCGAACTGACCCGTTTCGACATGTCGGAATATATGGAACGCCATTCGGTGTCGCGCCTGATCGGCGCACCGCCGGGCTATGTCGGCTTCGACCAGGGCGGCTTGCTCACCGACGCCATCGATCAGCATCCGCATTCTGTGCTGCTGCTAGACGAGATCGAGAAGGCGCATCCCGACCTGTTCAACATCCTGCTGCAGGTGATGGACCACGGCAAGTTGACCGACCACAACGGCAAGACCATCGATTTTCGCAATGTCGTGCTGATCATGACCACCAACGCGGGGGCTGCCGATCTGGCCAAGAACGCCATCGGCTTCGAGCGCACGACGCGCGAAGGCGACGACAAGGAAGCCATCGAGCGTCTGTTCACGCCGGAATTCAGGAACCGTTTGGACGCCACCATTACCTTCGCCTCGCTCAGCCCCGAAATCGTGGCCCAGGTGGTCGATAAGTTCGTGATCCAACTGGAAGTTCAGTTGGCCGACCGGCATGTGGTGATCGAACTGTCGGATGAAGCGCGCCAGTGGCTGGCCAAGAAAGGCTTCGACCGCCTGTACGGCGCCCGCCCGCTGGGCCGCGTCATTCAAGAGGAAATCAAGAAACCGCTGGCCGAAGAACTGCTGTTCGGGCGTCTGGCCAATGGCGGCACAGTGCGCATCGAGGTTCAGGACAACAAGCTGACCTTCGCCTATCCCGAGGCCAAGCCGCCAGCGGTCCGCGAAGACAAACTGCCGGTGCCGGTTTAACGCCGGTTCAAGCCAAGCCGGAAGAGACGGTGATATTCGTATCGACCAGCACGGCGGCGCTCTCGCCATAACTGCTGTTGGTGTAGACCGAATAGCTTTCACCGCCCAGCGAAACCGTGCTTTGCGACTGCGACCAACCGAGATCGTTCAAGATGAGCGAATCTCCCGTGTCACCGGCGATAATCAGCGCTTCGCCATAATCCAGTCCGGACAGCAGCCCGTTGGAATCTTCCGCCACGCTCAGCAGATTAGCACCCGTCAGCCTTAAGGTATTGTCGCCGCTGCCGGTAAGGTCGATCTTCTCAAGGTTGCTGAACGAGATGCTGCTGGTGGAGAAATTGAGATCCAGGCTGGCCCCGCTGAACAGCAGCGTGTCGTTGCCGGTTCCGCCATTGATAGTCAAGGCGTCGGACTGATAGATCAGCACATCGTCGCCGGCCTCGCCATACAGCTTGTCGGACCCGCCGCTGCCGGTCAGCGTATCGTTCCCACTGCCGCCATAAAGGACATCGTTGCCGGTTCCGCCGTCAAGGCTGTCATTGCCTGCGCCACCATACATGGTGTCGTTGCCGCCGCCGCCAGACAGCGAATCATCGCCGCCATCGCTGCCGCCGCTTCCGGAAACCGCATCGCCGCTGGACGACAGAACGCCATCCCTGAACGACCAAGTCCACAGACCGGCGATCCCCGTATTGCCTGCGTCGGTTTCAAGATCAATCATGTCGGAACTGTGCGAGGCGGGCAGTTCATAGTTGTTGCTGCCGCCATCGCCATCCGACCAACCAGCACGGGCGATGTTGCTGTAGGTGTAGTTGATGTCTTCATAGCGGAAGACGAGGTCGAAGTCGCCAGCATCGCCCATGTCATAGATTTGCATCTGGAAAGCGTTCAAGGCGTCGGTGCCGTACGAGTAATAGCCGACGTCATCCCAGGTGACGGTGAAAACGCCGTTGGTGGTATCCAGATCGTACCAGACCAAGTTGCTGCCGGTCGAATTGCCGCCTGCGGTCGCCGTCAGCGTGCCGCTGCGCGTATCGACGTCATTGAAGAAGGCCGCGAAAATCGCCGGAAGACTGGCGCTGCTCAGCGGCAGGCTGTTGGGGTTATAGGTGGAATAGGTTTCGCCAAAGGTGACATGACCGTTGGTGTTGACGCCCAGCGACGTATAGCTGGCGCCGAAGTAGGTAATGCCGCTTGCGCCAAAGATCGAGGTGATATTGACCAGCGAATTCGACGAATCATCGCCCCGTTCCAGGCTGTTCTCGCCAAAGCCGCTCGATCCACCCAGGCCATTGACCAGATTTCCATTCGTACCGGTAATAGACGACGAACTGTCGCCATACATGATGTCGTCGCCATCGCCGCCCGAAAGCGAATCATTGCCGAGACCGCCGGTCAACGTATCGTTGCCGCCGTTGCCTTCCAGGGCATCGTTTCCGGACGAGCCGGTGATCTTGTCGGCATAGGCGCTGCCCGTTACCTTCTCGATATTGCTGAGCGTATCCGTGCCCTCGCCGGTCGCCGTGCCGGTTGCCAAGCTGACCGTTACCGCCGCAGCCGCCGAAGCGTAAGTGATGCAGTCGGTGCCGCCACCGCCGTCGATGACGTCGTCACCGGTGCCGCCCGAGAAGGAGTCGTTGCCCAGGCCGCCGGAAAGCGTGTCGTTGCCCGTGCCGCCATACATGCTGTCGGCATAGTCGGAGCCGGTGAAGATTTCGATATTGGCGAACGTATCCAGCCCGATGCTGGTTCCGGCAACGCTGTTGTCGGACAGCGTCAACGTGACGCCCTCGCTCAGGTTAGAGAAACTGAAGGTGTCGGTGCCAGCGCCGCCGTCGAAATAATCGCTGCCGCTGCCGAGGGAGAACGTGTCGTTACCAAGGCCGCCCAGCAATGAAGCTGTTCCAGAGCCACCGGTCATGACGTCGTTATAATCGCTGCCCAGAACGACTTCGATCCCACTCAGGCTGTCCGTTCCCGCCGCGCCGGTCACCGAGCCGTAGCCCAGATTGACTGTCACCGCGCCGCTGGCCGATGCGTAAGTGGCGGTATCCGTCCCGGCGCCGCCATCCAGCAGATCGTTGCCCAAGCCTCCAGCCAACGTATCCGCACCGCCATTGCCATACAGTGTATCGTCGCCTGACGAACCCGTGATGCTGTCGTTAACTCCGGTTCCGCTTACGATCTCGAAATTAGCCAGCGTGTCATTGCCAAAAGCGCCGGTCGCCGTGCCGGTTGACAAGTTGACCGTGACGCCGCTTTCTTGCTGAGAGTCGAAATAGACGGTGTCGGTGCCCGAGCCGCCATCAAGGAACTCGTTGCCCGTGCCGCTGATTAGCGTATCGTTCCCGCCGCCGCCATAAAGCGAATCGGCACTGCTGCTGCCAGTCAGCGTATCGGCATAGTCGCTTCCGATGGCGATTTCGATGCCGCTTAAGCTGTCATTGCCAGCCCCCCCGGTCACCGAACCCGTTTGCAGGCTTAAGGTGATACCGGCTCCCGCAGCCGCGTACGTCGCGATATCCGTTCCGTCTCCGCCGATCAGCGAATCATCGCCGGCCAATCCAGCCAGCGTGTCGTTGCCGCCCAGACCGCTAATAGTATCGTTACCGCCGGTGCCGGTAATCGTGTCGTTGGCACTGGAACCGATCAGGCCGCTGCTGGCCGAAGAAATGGCGTTGGTGAGATTCGTGCCGCTAAAATCGCTGCTTAGGGACGTCAGTGACGTGCTCAGATCGCCCGAGGTGAAGGCATTCTGAATCGCCGAAGTGGCAGAACCCTGCACAACCGTCGCCACATTGGCCAACGAGGTCAATAGATCGGTGCCGCCCGTCGGGTCGGCATTGAAAGCGGTGTTGACCGCCGAAGTCACGTTGGCGATGACCGTGGCAACTGACGCCTTGGCCGTTGCCAAGTTCGCATTTCCGGTCAGAGACAGATTGCTGGCCACCGAATCGATCAGGGTGGAAACATTGGACGAATTCGAGAAATCAACCGACCCGCTCGCTGACGTCGCCTGCGAGGCCAAGGCCTGGAAAATAGCCGCCGTCGCCGCTGCCGCCGTCACGCCGCCAGCGCCCGTCATCAAGGCGCTCATGGTCGTCACCATATTTTGAACCTGAATGGCGGCCTTCATGACCTGGGCCGCTTGCGTCACTTCCGCGCCGCTTCCCGAGGAAGAGGTCGCCACCGGATCGAAACTGTTCAAATCCGGCAAGCTGGTGATTCCCAGCAGGGTCGCAATCTGCGTCTGAGCCGACGCTTCGCTCAAGCCCGAGGCCATCATCGACTGCATCATGGTGGTCAGCGGCGTCACCACCGTCGAACCGGCGGGCGCCTTCAAGGTGCCGACCAAGGGCTGATTGGTGGAAATGTCGGTGCCGCCGAACAAAACGATCGGCACATTGGTGTTGGTGCTAGACAGCGTGTAATTGCCCTGGCTGTCGGTGGTGGTCCAGGTCTCGCCCGCATCCAGACTGCCGTCGTTGTCGGTATCCAGGAACACCGTGGCGCCGGAAATGTAACCGTCAATCGCCTTGCCCGACAGGGAAACCGCTACTGGCGCCGTAACAACCTGCACCACGACAGGAGGGGGTGGCGGCGGCGGCGGAGGGGGAGGAGGTGCCACGACAATGATCGGCTCGGGCGGAGGCGGCGCCGACACAATCACCGGCGGCGGAGGAGGCGGCGGAGGCGGCGGAGGCGCTGCCGTGACCTGGATAACAGGCGGCGGCGCATTGGTCACCACGCTATTGTCGACAACCGGACCCACGACGTTGGAAAAAACTGTTCCCGTCAGAACGCCCGACTGCTGAGCCGCCAAGCCAGCAGCATTCAAGGCTTGCTGGTTGGATGCGCCCTGGCCGACTGCCTGATTGAAAGCCTGCTGGGCCTGCATGGCCGCCTGAACGGCCTGATCGATCGAGGTGCCCTGTTGCAGCGCCTGATTGATCGCCTGCTGGGCCGCCTGGGCGAATCCGCTATTCGGACCTTGCGCGCCGCTGGCCTGTCCAGCCGCGCCGCTTTGGAACACGCCCTCGACCGTGGCCGCCGGTGCGGCTGGGCCTTGCTGGGCTGCCGGACCTTGCCCCTGCTGAGCGCCCGCCGCCCCTGGCTGCGTCGCCGCATCGCCCGGTTGCGCTGGGCCGGTCTGCTGACCGGGAGCGCCTGCCGCCGGTTGCTGCTGGGCGGCCTGATTCAAAATCTGCTGCGCCGAGCCGCTGGCGTTGCCGCTGGACGATGTGTTGGCCGTTTGGTTCAGCGCCTCGCGGAAACTGTTGGCGATCTGCGCCGCACTGACCGTAACCACATTCGAAGGCACGGTGAAGAAGTTGCCGATATGCACGGCGCCGTTGGCGGTATTGTTGGTGACCGTGCCCGCCGCGTTGGTGAGCGTGATTTCGCCGACGCTGCCGCCGGTTTCGGACAACAAGGCCGTCGTCAATCCCGATTCAGGCGTGTAACCGCCCGCCACCATGGTGCCGCGAATGCCGATGGTCGCCACCGGCGTCTTCAGCGAAGCGGCGTCAGGGGCCGATTTGGCGATCTCGCCCGAAACGAACGAGAAAGTGCCCTGCACCAGCGAGAAGGCCGATTTGCCGGTGTGGGTCGAAGCGTCGTAAACCATCTGATCAAGCACCAAGCGGCCATTGCCGCCCAGGGCCAAAGTGGTTCCGTCCATGAAGACAAGGCCGACCGAAGCGCCCTTGGGCGTTTGCAGCACGTCACCTTGGAAAACCGCGTCGCCCTTGTTCAGCACGCCCTTGGTGCCGTCGGCGTGAACAACCGTCACGCTGCCGCTAAGCGTATCCGCCCGCCCGATGGACTGTCCCGCAGCCCCCGCCTTGGCTTGGGCGAAGTCGCCGGGCGCCATGTTGCCCGCCAGCCGCAAGGCCAGATCGCCATCGATGGTGGCGCCGTTGTCGCCGATCAGATTGCTTGGATCATCGCTGGCGAAGTAGTCGCGCACCAGAACGCGCGTGCCGTCCTCGCCGATCAGAATCAGGTCGGGACCCGAGCGTACATATTCCGCCCCCTCGATCAAACCGGCAACGGGCACCGCCACCGGCTGGCCGGGCTTGGCCTCTATTATGATGTAAGGTTGGGCATCTGTCGCTGGCCGGACGTCGTGCGTCTGCAAGAGAGCGCTAAGCGCTGCTCCCTTGTCCGCCACAGTTGGTATCTGTTCCTGGCCCGCAGAAACTGCTCGTGCCATGACACCCTCTTATCCGCTTGGCAGCGCCCTCAAGCTCGCTGCTAATTCTTTGCAAACTTGCATATGATCTTATGCCGCCAATTCCTTCGCGGTTGACCTGCATCAAATATGAGCCGAATGCGACACAATTCAACCACATCTTTTCTGGAGCTATTCATATACGTTTTCAGCGCCTTAAGCTATAAAACAATCCTTACTATAATCAATCGATTAGCAGCGAATTTAGATTATAGATCGATATTTACGCTATGTATGCAAGGCACCTATGCGGGGAATGGCCGCTAAACGCCGTCTAGAAATCGAGCCAACTGGGGGTGGATTCGCATCTCGGCCAGATCGTCGGCATTTGGCAGTTGGGCCTTGTCGCGCTCGACATTGACGAGGCAAAGGAAGCCCAGGGCCTCGCCCTGGCTGGCCTTGAACTGATGCCAGGTCATGGGGGGAATATCGACCAGATCGAGCGGGGCGACGTCGTAAACGGCATCGCCGACCAGGCATTGGCCTTGACCGCGCAGAATGATCACCGCATGGCGATGGTCGTGGCGCTCGAGCGATGAAAAGCCCTGCGGCGCCACTTCGAAATATCGCAATTCGCCCAATAGGTCGGGGGCTTCGAACAGGATCTGGCGCGTCACGTCCTTGAAGGGCACGCCCGCTTCCTGGCGGTAAGCCAGCAGCGAGGTGTCGTCCCAACGGAAATCCTTGAAACGGCGAACCGGCGGATGGGTCATGGGGCGTCCTTTCCTGCGACGGCTGAAACGAAAGCGCTGGATTCTTCAAGCAACCGGTCGCCCGCCATCAAAAGCGCGCCGCCGATCAGCAAGATGACATCCTGACCATAAAAACGCAGCATCTCGGGCACGCGGGCCAGGGTCATGCCGCCCGCGGGCACCGGCAGGGCGGGCTTCATGCCGCCCCACTCCGCCTTGGCGGCATCGACCAGACTTTGGCAGGTTTGCGGGGAATAGCCGAAACGCCCGCCGTGATTGGGATAGACCAGGGCGTCGGCGCCGATCATGCGAAACAATTTGCCCAGCAGCAAAGTTGGTGCGATGCGCGATGCGCCCGCCATGGCGGGATGGGCCAGCACGGGCACCTTCAGATGCAGGGCCACCAGTTCCTGCACCACCGGCAGTCCCATCAGCATGGGCGAAACCATGACCATGCCAACACCCTCGCCCTCGACGACGCGCAACTGCTCGGCCAAGGCTTTCGGCCCACCGGTCAGATGCGGCGCATAAAGCGTTCGGCTGCCAGCCACCGCCTTCTGGCAGGCGGCGACCCTTGATGCGAAGGGCGCGTAGCTTTGGTCGCCCATGCCGTGATCGTCTTTGATGATGTCGATTCCGGCCTTGGCGAAGACAGCGCACAAACGGGCTAGGTCCTGAGGCGCCAGCCCCTGGGGCTTGATGGCGGTCGCGGTCAGGGGGCGATCCCAGGCCTGCAGCTTTTCCCGCAGGCCCGCGACGCCGAAACGCGGCCCGCCATAGTGTTTCAGCAAATCCTCGGGAAAGTCGGCGTCCAGAAGGCGCACATGGTCAAGGATCGAGGAATTGCCGAACAGCATGTTCAGCAATTGGCCAATATCGCGCCCCATGGTTTCAAACGCCAGCCCGATGCGCACCAGAAAGAAGCCGTCGCCGTCGGCCTCGATGCCGTCGACGCGGCCCACCACATCCTTCAGCACGCCGGGGGCGCGGATGGCGGCCAGCGGCATCTCGACGCTTTGTTCGATGGCCAGCGCCTGGGCGCGGGCCTCGATCTCGCAGGCGGGAGATTCCAGACGATATAAAACGGCAATGCGGTCCATAAGGCGGCAATGTGACGATGACAGATGGCTCTTGCAAGGCCATATTACATGAAGCGTCCTGATCCGGGGTATTCATGAGCTTGCATGCCGTACTGGCCGAAGCGATCGTCTTTCTGGTCGCCACCGTTCTGGTGGTGCCGGTTTTCGAACGCCTGAAGGCCAGCCCGCTGGTCGGCTATCTGCTGGCTGGCGTGGTGATCGGCCCGATCGGATTCGGCGTCGTGGCCCATGCCAGCGAGGTCGAGCATCTGGCAGAGCTGGGCATCATGATGCTGATGTTCTCGGTCGGCATGGAACTGACCTTCGAGCGCCTGAAGGTGATGCGCTCGAAAATCCTGCTGCTGGGATTTCTGCAGATTCTGATCACCTCGATGGTTCTGGGCGGCATCGGCTTTCAGGCAGGCCTGAGCTTCGGCGCGGCTCTGGTGGTGGGGGGCGGGCTGGCCCTGTCCTCGACCGCCGTCGTGCTGCAATTGCTGGCCGAGCGTCATGAACTGGCGACGCGCATCGGCCGCGCCGCCATGGCCATCTTGCTGATCCAGGATCTGGCGATCGGCCCGCTTCTGGTGCTAGTGCCCGTGCTTAGCGCCCATGCGGGCACCATGGCGGGCGCTTTGGGCATGGCTTTTCTGAAGGCGGTGGGCGTGTTGGCCTTCATTCTGGTCATGGGGCGTCTGGCCCTGCGCCCGCTGTTCCACATCGTGGCCAGATCCAGAACGGCGGAACTGTTCATCGCCACCATTTTGTTGGTGATGATCGGCACCGGCCTGACCGTCGCCTGGGGCGGCTTGTCGATGGCGCTGGGCGCTTTCGCCGCCGGACTGATGCTGGCCGAAACGGAACACCGCCACCGCATCATGGAAACCATCCAACCCTTCCGCGGTTTGCTGATGGGCCTGTTTTTCATGTCGGTCGGCATGGTGATCGATTTCAAACTTGCTTACGAGCACTTCGGACTGATCGCCACCCTGACCATCGGCATGATGGCGCTGAAGGCCCTGCTGCTTTTGCCCCTGGCCAGATTGGCCGGGTTCAACTGGACGGGAGCGGCCCGCTTAAGCCTAATCTTGTCGCAGGGCAGTGAATTCGCCTTCGTCGTCTTCGGCTTGGCCGAAAGCCTGAAGGTGCTGCCCTCGGCCCAGGCGCAACCCTTGCTGCTGGCCTTGGCCTTCAGCATGGCGCTGACCCCACTGCTGGCCGTTCTGAGCGGCTGGCTGGGTAGAAAGTTCGAACCCTACGAAGCCCCCGGTTTCGACATGCTGGTCAAGGCGGCCCACGGCATGCAGGATCATGTGATCGTGGCAGGCATCGGGCGCGTCGGGCGCGGCGTTGTCGATCGTTTCGTCAAGCGCGGCGTTCCCTATCTGGCGGTCGAAGGCAGGCGTCACCGGGTGGTCGACGCCAAGGCGGCCGGACTGGCGGCCTTTCACGCCGACGCCACAGACCTTGCCGTTCTGGAAGCGGCGGGAATCGCCAAGGCGCAAGCCTTGGTGGTCGCCCTTGGCGATGCCGAAGGGGCCACGCATCTGGTCGCCACCTTGCGCTACCTGTTTCCCAATCTGCGCATTTTGGCGCGCGCCCGCACCGAAGCCCAAGGGCGACAACTGACCCGAGCCGGGGCCGACGAAGTGATCGTGGAACGCCAGGATGCGGGCGATCGATTGGCCAGCGCGGTGGCCGTCAGCGTCGATCTCTGACGAAGACGAGGCTTGCTAGTTTCAATTGAAACCTCGTAGTCTCTCTTATCCGGGTGAGAGGAACCGGCGAATTTGAACAGGAAAATACTTCTCGTCGATGACGAACCGCACATTCTAGACGGTCTGCGGCGTCATTTGAGCAAACGGTTCGAGGTTCATACGGCGCAAAGCGGCGATGAGGCGCTGCTGCTGCTGGATGGCCACGGTCCCTTCGCGGCGATCATCAGCGATCTGCGCATGCCGGGCATGAGCGGCCTTGAATTGCTGGCCGAGATGCGCGCCCGCGCCGCCAAAACCGTTCGCATGGTGCTTTCGGGATCCAACGATTTTGAAACCGCCATCGCCGCCGTCAACGAAGGCGCGATCTTCCGTTTTCTGACCAAGCCCGTCGCCCCGGACGTTCTGACCGAAGCCATCGAAAGCGCTATCATGCGCTACGAAATGGAAAAGCGGGTCCCCGGCAGTTTCGATCCCAGCATCGATCTTCTGCGTGACGTTCGCGCTCTTCATGATGGCTTGCTGGACGGTCAGTTCAGGGTTTTCTTCCAACCCCAATGCGATCTTTCCAGCGGCGGCATCACCGGCGCCGAAGCATTGATCCGCTGGCAGCATCCAAGGAACGGCCTGCTGTTGCCCGGCCAATTTTTCGGCACCGCCGAGGCGGGCGGCTTGATGGGCGAGATCACCAATTGGGTGCTTGAGGCCACCTGTCGGCAGGCGGGAGAATGGAAGCGGGCGGGCATGCCGCCCATCCGGCTGGCCGTGAATGTCAGCGCGCTCGATTTGCAGCGCTCAACCTTCGCCGATCTGGTCCAAGAAACGCTGAACCGTCACGGCCTGACTGCCGACTGGCTGGAAATCGAACTGACCGAAGGGGCTGCCGTCCAGGACATGGACAGCATCCGCGCCATTCTGGAAAAGCTGATCAATATGGGCGTCAAGCTCAGCATCGACGATTTCGGCACCGGCTATGCGTCGCTGGGCTGGCTGCGCCATCTTCCCTTCAGCAAGCTGAAAATCGACCGCAGCTTCATTTCGGAAATCGACAGCAAGCCGGAAGCCTACCGTTTTCTGGAATCGATGGTTCATATGGGAACCGAGTGCAAGATGTCCATTCTGGCCGAAGGCGTCGAAACCCTGCCCCAAATGGACAAGGCGAAACTGGCCGGTTGCGGACTGATGCAGGGCTTCTTCCTGGCCATGCCTTTGCCGGCTGGCGACTTCCCCGGCTGGCTCAAAAAGCACGGCACGCTCTAATTCAGTTCCTTTGCGGCGACAATCTGAATTCGGTCACGTTCTCCGCCTTGGCCAGCGTCTCGACGATTTTCTGGGATTGATCCTCTCGGGCGCCAGCCAACACCAACTGTCCGTCGAAGCGCTGCACGCCGGGGTCCATGGCCAGGGACCATTCGCTGATTTTGTAGCCCAGTCCGTCGGCCAGTTGACGCACCAAGCCTTCGGGCGACGGGGCGTTGCGCGGCGAAGCGACCATCAGATGCAGGACGCGGTGGTGCGGCAGAACGCGTTCCAACATGCGAAAACTGCTCATGACCAAAATGGCGATCAGGGTTGAGGCGATGGCGGCGGCATAGAATCCCACGCCGATCAGCACGCCGATGGCGGTTGTGGCCCACAGCGAGGCGGCGGTGGACAGGCCGCGGATCGAAAATCCGTCGCGCATGATGACGCCAGCCCCCAGAAAACCCATGCCGGTCAGAATGCCTTGAACCACGCGCGTCGGATCGCCGGTCGATGGAGCTTCGATCAGGCCGCCGTACCACAGTCCGGGAAAGGCGTTGATCACCGTCAAGGCAGTCGAAGTCAGGCAGACCAGAACATAGGTGCGCATCCCCGCCGCCCGACCGTGATAGGTGCGTTCGTAGCCCAGAACGATGCCGACAGCAGCCGCCCCCAGCAAGTGCAGGAGAATGATGCCGTTGGCGATCAGTTCCGGTCCCGACCAGTAGGCCATGAGCAGGTCCATGTCACATCCTTGGAAAAGTGCGTTTTGCCGATCCTATCCTCTCTGCCTTGCTTTTGCCATTCTTGGCAGGCAGTGTGACGTCATTGTCCAGCCGCCCAACGAGGCCCGCATGATCCGCCGCCGTTCTTTCCTGACCCTCGGCCTTGCCTTCCTGGCCTCTTCCTGCGCCATGGTCGGCGATGTCGAGCCGCCCATCGTCTCGCTGGCCGACCTCAGGATCGGCCGCATGGGCCTGTTCGAGCAAGAAGCGTTGGTTACCTTGCGGCTTCGCAATCCCAACGATCAGTCCCTGCCGCTGGATGGCGCCAAGTTCAACATCAAGCTGAACGGCGAGCCTTTTGCGCGCGGCGTCAGCAATGAATCGATCACCGTGCCCCGGCTGGGCGACGCCACCATGAAAGCCACGATGGTGATCAGCACCTTCGACGTGCTGAACCAGTTCCTGAATATGGGAAACATCCAGGCGCTGACCTATGAACTGGACGGTACGGCTTTTTACAGCGGGCTTGGACTGATGCGCCGTTCCGCGCCCTTTACCCAGGTTGGCAAATTGAAATTGGGCGGCAACCAATCTGGCAACCAGATCCCCGGCCTGAACGACAAACCCGGCCCCAAGCCGATGGGCGAGATTCTGATGTTGGAACCGCTTTAGGCTTCGATCAGTTCGGCCAGTTGGCCGCCTTCGTCGAACAGAGCGGCAATCAGGACGCCGCCGAAACCGGCTCCGTTGTCCAGCGAGATGGTGAAAGCGTCGGCCCGGGGTCCGGCATGGCTGCGTTCGAAGCCGCGCACCACGAAACGAAACCCTTCGAACGAGCGATCCAGGGCGGAGAAACCGCTTCCACCGCCCCACCAGAAGGCGTCGCCCTGCGCCGCCAGCGGACGGGCGACGTCGATGCCCGCGCTGACGAACAGCAGGCCTGCCGGATTGGTGTAGGCGGCATGCTGAAGCGACGACAGATACTGCGCGTGTCCGTCACGCACGCGCAAGGACTCGCGCAGACCGTTCGTCCAGCGTGTCAAGGCCAGAATCCCCTCGCGCAGCGACTGACGACCGGTGGCAACTGACGATCCATAGGCGGCGACGGTCGAACCGATGCCCTGGGCTTCCATCCAATCCAACACCTGGCCGGGATTGGGCGCCATCTGCAACATCAGCAGCTTTTGCCACATCTCCTCTTGGGCGCCGCGCAGGAAGTGAACGCAAGGTTCCTCGGCTTCGGAAAGCGCCATGACATGGCGGCGCAGCAGCAGCGCTTCTTCCAACGCCAACCCGGAATTGGGGCCAACACCCAGGATATTGCCCAGAAAGACGATTTGATCCGTAGGCTGGAATTTGCCGGCCAAGGCTTGATGCAAGCGGGCCAGCCGCTCGGCTTCGCCATGCACGCTGGCGATGGCCCATATCCGGGTTGCGGATTTCAGCTCGGCAAAGTTTCTGATCTCGGCCATGGCTGTTGGCTTCCCCCCCACCAACAAGGATGACCGCCCCCGCGGTCGTTACGCCGCTTCGAGCAGGCTTTCCAGCCGCTTGGTCGCGGCGGCGGCGTCGATCCGCTCAACGGCGGCCAGTTCGGCCGCCAAACGATCCAGCGCCGCCTCATAAATCTGGCGTTCGCTATAGGATTGATCGGGCTGGCTGGCGCTGCGGTGCAGGTCGCGCACCACCTCGGCGATCGACACCGGATCGCCGGAATTGATCTTGGCTTCGTATTCCTGGGCGCGACGGCTCCACATGGTGCGTTTGACGCGCGCGCGACCGCGCAGCGTGGTCAAAGCGCTTTCCATCACCTTGCGGGTCGAGAGCTTGCGCAGCCCCGACTTCAGGGCCTTGGCGACCGGCACGCGCAGGGTCATGCGGTCCTTTTCGAAGCCGATGACGTAAAGTTGTAACTTGATCCCGGCAATTTCCTGCGTCTCAAGCGCCATCACCCGACCGACGCCATGGGTGGGATACACGACATAGTCGCCGGTGCTGAACGTGTTGCTGCTGGCCATGCTGGTCAACTTCCCTCAAAAAGCCCGAGTTTTCCGGGCACGCTTCATCTCAAGTCCTTGGCCGTTAATGACGACTCCCCTCCCCGCTCCATCAAGGACTGGCGGTTCAAAGCTCGTCTTAGCGTACCAATGGGGCGAAACGCGCCCGACGGTCCGCGCTCATGATAAGGGGCTTTCCTTAGAGAAAGCCCCTATCGGCGCGTGTCGGTATGTGTATATCACGCAATTCGCCTAAAATACAGCGAAAAGCGTAACGAAGCGTTAAGGATCTCAGTAAGCAGCTGATTTATCAGCGTTTTGCCGGATTGGGACTCAGGTCGCCCTTCTTGCCCTTCTTGCCTTTCCAACTGTCGGCGTCCGGAGCAGCCGCAATCTTCTTGGTGATGTTCGGCCATTCCTTGGCATATTTCCCGTTGGCCTCGGCCCATTCGGTACCCTGGGGCTCTGAATCCGGGAAGATCGCCTCGGCCGGGCATTCCGGCTGGCAGACCCCGCAGTCGATGCACTCGTCGGGATTGATGACCAGGAAGTTCTCGCCCTCGTAGAAGCAGTCGACGGGGCAAACCTCGACGCAATCCGTATATTTGCACTTGATGCAGTTCTCTGTGACGACATAGGCCATTGGACTTATCCCGATACAATGGTGACGAGGCAAAGGCGGGTCTAGCACGCCCCAAAGGGCAACTCAACCCTTTCGGCTAAATGGTCTTTCGTAGCGCCACCGGCTTTCGGCCCTTGCGGCGCCTGGACATCTGGTTGAGCAGTTCGACCAGGATAGAGAAGCCCATCGAGAAGTAGATGTATCCCTTGGGAATGTGGAATTGAAGACCTTCGGCAACCAAGGTCATGCCGACCAGGAACAGGAAGGACAGGGCCAGCATCTTCACGGTGGGGTGGCGGCTGACGAAGGCCGACAGAGGTTCGGCGGCCACCAGCATGACGATCACGGCCACGATCACGGCAGCCACCATGACCGCCAGTTCCTGCGCCATGCCGACGGCGGTAATCACGGAATCGAGCGAGAAGACGATGTCCAGAACGGCGATCTGGGCGACCACCATGCCAAAAGCCGCCTTGGCCTTGGCGGATTTGCCATCCCCGCCCTCGCCTTCGCCTTCCAGACTGTTGTGAATTTCATGAGTCGCCTTGACCAGCAGGAACATGCCGCCCGCGATCAGCACAAGGTCGCGCCAGGAAACGACATGGCCGAACAGTTCGAAGAGTGGTTGGGTCAGTTTGACGATGAAGGCCAGGGCCGACAGCAACAACAGGCGCGAGATTAGGGCCAAAGCCAGACCGATCTTGCGGGCTGCGGGCTGCTGTTCGGCAGGCAAGCGGCCCGACAGGATGGCGATGAAGACCAGATTGTCCACCCCCAACACGATTTCCAGCGCCACCAGGGTCGTAAAGCTGACCCACACCGCGGGATCGTACAGCAACTCGATCATTCAACTCTCCCCTTCCAAAAGCTCGTACAACTGTCTTGCTTCGCTTGGCGGGCCGCGCCTGCTGGCCAAGGCCAGAACGCGCACGGCCCGAATATCTCGCCCCCAGGGCAGGATCAGAACGTCGCCTAAGCGAAGCCCTTGCGACGCCCGGGCGCCCGGTTGGCCATTCAACGTCACCAGACCATCGTCGCACCAGGCCGCCGCCAAAGTCCGGCTTTTCGTGAAACGAGCCAAGAACAGCCACTTATCCAGCCGCTGGGTATCGTTCATCCGAACCGGCTTTTCAAGATGGCAAAGGGCGACGCATCGCTTTTATCCACGCTTTTCCGTCGTTGCGGCCTTCTGGACGGCAAAAAGCCACCGTCCTTGGCGCGATATCCCAGCGCCGAAACCGCGTCTTTCAGAATCTCTGGACGCAAGCCGGTCAGTTGGCACAGTTGGGGCGGCAGTTGAAAGGGTCCTTCCAAAGCCGACAGCCGATCCAACTGCCTAGCCAATTCCTCGGCCTTGTCGGCGCGCAGACAAACGCCGCCCAGCGGGACGAAGCCGATGGCCCTCCAAGCCCCTGGGTCTTGGGGATCGAAGAGACAGGAAATGGATGATGCCGGCGCCATCGCGGGCGCATTTCCCGTCCAGACCGACCACAGGATCGATCTGAGGCGGCGCGGCGCTGGTTTAAGCAGGGCAGGCAGGAAGATGTTCAGCCTGCCCAGGCGCACGCCCAGATGATCCAAGGATCGGCGAAGATCGAGCGTCAGTGCCTTGGCCAGGGTTTCGGCTTGTTTCGCTTCGATCATGCCCAAGCCCTCGACCAACTGATAGGCCAAGCCGCGCGCAGGCCCCTTTAGGTCCGCGCGGGCAAGGGCGAAAAGACCCGGCATGGCCTTTTCAAGCAAGCCGTCCACCCAGTCCTTGAAATGCGAAACCAGCCGCTGGCGCGTCTCCTTGTCCAGGCTGTCGCCGCCGATCAGAACGGGAAGCGGCGCCAGGACCGAGGAACCGCGCGCCAGCCCGGCCACCGCGGCGCCTTGCCACAGGATGCGCCCCGCATCGTCCAAGGACAGACCTGTTCCCTGCTCGCCGATCAGGGATTCTGCCCGGCTGGACAGTTCGTGGGACAGAATGTTCTCGGCCGCTTGGGCAAGGGTGCGCGCCGAACGGGCGTTGTCCGCGGCCTGCGGCGTGAAACTGAAGCCGGACAGATGTCCGACCGCATGCCCCTCGACCTGGACGGCGCCATCCTCGCCCAACTGGGCGGGAAGTCTTCCGCCTTCCTTCATCTTCCGGACCAACACCGAGGTGCGCCGATCGACAAAGCGTTGCATCAGGCGCTCGTGCAGGGCATCCGACAACTTGTCCTCGATGGCCCGCGTGCGTTCCTGCCAGGCCAGCGGGTCGCGGACCCAATCGGCGCGGTGAGCGACATAGGTCCAACTGCGGATGCCGGCGATCCTGGCCGACAGGTGATCGATCTCGCCGTCGATGCGGTCAAGACGCTTCACCTGCTGGTTCAGCCAATCTTCGTCGATATGGCCGTGGTGACTGGTCAGGTGCAGGAATATTTGGGTCAACAGGCGCGCATGCTCGTCGATGCTGAGTTTCCTGAAATCGGGAATCTGCGCCACGTCCCACAGCAAGCGCACGCGGTCGTGATGATCCGCCCTGGCCATCACCGCCTCGTCCTTTGACAGGGCCAGCAGGGCCAAGTGATCTTCGGCGTCGCGAGCGCGCATCAGGCCGGAAACCTTTGGGCTTCGCTCGAGATCGGCCAGCAATGTCGACACGGAAATGAAGCGCAAATCGCTGTTGCGCCACATCAGCGCCTTGATGGGGGGGAAGAAGTGCCCCTCGATGTTGGCGACGGTTTCTGGCGCCAGGTCAGGGCAATCGCCCGTGCTGCCGAAGGTTCCATCCTTCATGTGACGCCCGGCCCGGCCCGCGATCTGCGCCAATTCGCTGGCGGCCAGGGCGCGCGGACCGCGCCCGTCGAATTTGCGCAGGCCCGCAAAGGCGACATGATCGACATTCATGTTCAGCCCCATGCCGATGGCGTCGGTGGCGACTAGGTAATCGACCTCGCCCGCCTGATAAAGCCCCACCTGGGCATTGCGCGTGCGGGGCGACAGCGCCCCCAGCACCACGGCGGCCCCGCCCTTTTGGCGGCGGATCAGATCGGCCATGCCGTACACTTCCGAAGCCGAGAAGGCCACCACGGCCGAGCGGGGGGGCAGGCGCAGCAATTTTCTGGGACCCGCATGTTCCAGCTTCGAGAAACGGGGGCGGCTTTCGAACAAGGTGCGCGGCGCCAGACTTTGGATCAGCCCCTTCATGCTGGCGGCGCCCAGGAACATGGTCTCGCTTAGGCCCCTGGCCTTCAGCAGTCGGTCGGTGAAGACATGTCCGCGCTCGGGATCGGCAGCTAGTTGGATTTCATCGACCGCCAGGAACTCGACCTGACGGTCAAGCGGCATGCTTTCCACGGTGCAGATGAAGTAGCGGGCCTTGGGCGGCAAGATGCGTTCTTCGCCGGTGATCAGGGCCACGGCGTCCTTGCCCTTGACCGCCGCCACCCGCTCGTAATTCTCGCGTGCCAGCAGGCGCAGCGGAAAACCGATCATGCCCGAGGCATGGCCCATCATGCGCTCAAGCGCCAGATAGGTCTTTCCGGTATTGGTGGGGCCAAGAACGGCCACAATGCGCGACATGCCTTTGGTGTCCGTCCGGGAAATTCTGCCCGTCCCAAGGATCGTGACCCGGCCGACATGTTTCAATCCCCATTTTGCCGACAATTCCCGACCACGCAACTATGGTATTGACTCCTCCGTATTCCCGACTATGATAGTCGGAAATAAACCGCCTGTGAGAGGGTGCCATGGGAAAGATCATCGACTACCGCGTTGACGAGAATTGCAAAGTCGTCGTCCGCTTGGCCAATGGCCGCGAGCGCCAAGCCACCAACGAGGAATGGCTGGCCCTGTGGGCCGTGGACCCTGCGCTGACCGTCAAGCTGGCCGTTTGCCGGGTTTAGACTCTGCTTAAACGGAATCTTTACTCGGGAAAGCCACACTGGCCGAGTTCGCACCAATAACCTTGGCCAGATCCCTTGAGCAAAGACGCCGACGACAAGCCCCACGCCTTACCGCCGGTGGACAGCACCATCGCCGTGGCGTTGGACTACGACCCGCATACGTCCGACGAAGCCCCCCGGGTGATCGCCAAGGGCAAGGGATATGTCGCGCAGCGCATCTTGGAAATCGCCTTCGACAAGGGCATCAAGGTGCGAGAAGACGCCGATCTGGCCCAGATGCTGACCGCCGTCGATGTCGATAGCGAAATCCCCATCGAGGCGTATCTCGCGGTGGCGGAAATCCTGGCCTATGTCTACAAGGCCAACAATCAGTTGCCCCCCACGCCCCCAGGTGGCGCATGAGCGCAAACCCCCATCTTGAAGACAGCGCCGCCTGCCTGCTTGAGCGCGACGCCAGCCTAGCCGCCAGCTTGGTCGGGGCGGCGCGCCGTCTGCTGGCCGAAGGGCGGTTCCTGGACCTGGGCGCTTTGGAATCGCGCATCGCCTTTCTGTGCGAACGCATCGCCCTCATGCCCAAGGACGAGGCTTCGCGCTTTGGGGAATTCCTAAACAGCTTGAGCGGCGAATTGGACGCATTGACCCAGGACATTGAGGCCCGCAACACCCTGCTGGCGCTTGAGCGGACCGGCGGCGGCGGCGCCGCCGCCTATCGTCGCCTGGATTGAGGCAAGGATGGAAGCCGACGCCTATATCCGCTACCTTCTGGCCCTTCTTTTCGTCGTCGGGCTGATCATGGCCATCGGATATGCGGTTCGCCGTTTCGGCATGGGATTGAACGTCGCCCCGCGCGTCAAGGGCCAGAGCAAGCGCCTGTCCATCGTCGAGATGGCCCCCTTGGATGCCAAACGCAGGCTTGTCTTGATCAAGCGCGACCAAACGGAACATCTGATTCTTTTGGGCGTTGCTAACGAAACCGTGATCGAAACCGGCATATGCCCTTCCTTGGCGGAGACGAAACCATGAAACGCTGGTCCCTCGCCCTCGTCGCCCTTGGGCTGCTGGCCCTTGCGCCGGAATCAGCCTTCGCCCAGTCGGTGACGCTTGACATGGGCGATGGCTCCTCGACCACGGGCCGCATCCTGCAATTGATCATTCTGACCACGATCCTGACCGTGGCCCCGTCGATCATGATCATGGTGACCAGCTTCACCAGAATCGTCGTGGTGCTGTCCTTTTTGCGCACGGCGCTGGGCACGCAGAACACGCCGCCTCAGATGGTGATGGCCAGTCTGGCCGTTTTCCTGACGTTCTTCATCATGGCGCCCACCTTCCAGGAAAGCTATGACCAGGGCTTCGCGCCGCTCGTTTCGGGCAAAGTGTCGGAAATGGTCGCTTTGGAGCGCGCCGCCAAACCGTTCCACACATTCATGCTCAAGCACGCCCGGGACAAGGATATCGGCCTGTTCCTTGAAATATCGAAAACCCCGATGCCGGAAGCGCGCGAGAACACACCCTATCAGGTCTTGATCCCCGCCTTCATGATCAGCGAGCTTCGCCGCGCCTTCGAGATCGGCTTTTTGATTTTCGTGCCCTTCGTCATCATCGACATGGTGGTTTCCAGCGTGCTGATGTCGATGGGCATGATGATGCTGCCGCCCACCATGATCGCCATGCCGTTCAAGATCATCTTCTTCGTGCTGATCGACGGCTGGTATTTGCTGGCGGGCAGTCTCGTCAAAAGTTTCGGCGGTTAGGAAGAGACGCTCGCACCGTTGCCATCCAACTTCAGCATGCGCACCGCCTTGCCGTCGGGCGTGCAGGTCAGGCCAAGCCGCCCATGCTTAAGTTCAAGCGCCAACTGCCCAAAGACTTCGAAGCGCCAGCCATGCAGGGCTGGAACCTGGGCTGTGTCGTCGGCGGCGATGGCCTCCAGATCGGATTGGCTGGCCACCAGCTTTTGCGCCACGTCTTCCTTGTCACAGGCGGTTTTCAACAGTACGCGCAGCAATTCGACCAAAGGCCCGATGCCTTTGGGCGGCTCCGATTTGGGATCGAGGTGCGGGCATTCGGAATCGGGCAGAGCCTGGGCCGCCGCAACGGCCGCCAGCAGGGCTTGGCCCCATTTCCCCTCGGCTTGCGATCGGGACAGGCCGCGAACCTGGGCCAGTTCATCGATTGATTTGGGCGCGTGCGCCGCAATTTCGACCAGGGATTCGTCGCGGATCACGCGGCCCCTGGGCAGATCGCGCTCGCGGGCCTCGCGCTCGCGCCAAGCGGCAACCTCGCGCAGAATGGCCAGGAAGCGGGGATTGGTCGAACGCGGCTTCAAGCGCGGCCAAAACAGCTCGGGCGGCACGATGTAAGTGTCGGGATCGGCCAGTTGTCCCATTTCCTCGGCCACCCAAACCGTGCGCCCCGTCCGTTCCAGCCGGGCGGCCAGCTTTTCATAGGCGACGCGAAGATAAGTGACGTCGGAAAGCGCATAGGCCAGTTGACGCTCGGACAACGGGCGTCTGGCCCAATCGGTAAAGCGCAGGCTTTTGTCGATGCGGGCCTTGGCCAGTTTGGCGGCCAGCGTCTCGTAGCCAACGGACTCGCCAAAGCCGCAGACCATGGCCGCTACCTGGGTGTCGAACAGGGGCGTGGGCACGGCGCCGAACAGATGCAAAAAGATTTCCACGTCCTGCCTAGCGGCATGGAAGACTTTCAGCACATCGGGATTGACCAGCAGTTCGGCCAAGGAAGACAGATCGACTCCCTCGGCCAAGGGATCGATCACCGCCGCTTCGTCGGGACCCGCGATCTGCACCAAGCACAATTGCGGCCAAAAGGTCTTTTCGCGGATGAATTCGGTATCCACCGTCACAAAAGCCGCAGAAGCCAGACTGCTGCAAAAGCGCTGCAAATCCTGGGTTGTGGTAATCACTTGCATCAAAGCCAGCCACGCCTTTTGAAATAGAGGTAAGGCAGAAAGGCGCACACCACCATCAGCAGCAGCGCCCAGGGATAGCCCAGAACCCAATCCAGTTCCGGCATATGCTTGAAGTTCATGCCATACATGCTGGCGATCAGCGTGGGCGGCATCAAGACCACCGCCATCACCGAGAAGATCTTGATGATGGCGTTCTGCTCGATATTGATCATGCCCAGCGTGGCGTCCAGCAGAAAGGTCACCTTGCTGGAGGTGAAGGTCGCGTGCTCGGACAACGAGCCGATGTCGCGCGTGACCGACTTGACGCGAATCAGGGTATCGACCTCGTTCCATTCCTCGGTCGCCTGATTGAGGAAGGTCAGCATGCGGCTGATGCCCAACAAGCTGTCTCGGGCCTTGGACGCCAGATCGCCGCTGCGGCCCACGCGCAGCAGCGTGGCCTGCAAATCCCTGTCCTGGCGCAGCTTGGCGTGGCGGGCGGGAAGCGACGGGCGGAAAATCTCGCGCGACAGCAATTCCAGATCGCTGCCCACGCGCTCCAGCACGTCGGCCAACCGGTCGACCACGGTTTCGAGAAGCCCCACCAGCACGGCGTCGGCCGAGGGCGAAATGCCCTTCTGGCGAAGCGCTCGCTGCGGAAAGGTCAGGAAAGGCTGCGGGGTGGCGTGACGCACGGTCACCAAACAGGCACGGGCCAGAATGAAGGTAACGGCCGTGCTTTCGGGGTGCGGGCCGTCGGCATAGGTCAGGATTGGCGCGGTCAGATAATAGGTGTTGTCTTCCTTGTACAGACGGCTGGTGGCCTCGATTTCCTGCATCTCCTCGCGGGTCGGCACATCGATGGCCAACAGATTCTGGACGGCCATTTCCTCGTCGCGGGTGGGATCCAGCAGATCGATCCACAAGGGATGGCGGACCAGGGCCGCCGCATCGCCCCGTTCGAGCCGCTCGTTGGAAGGATAGTAAACTGCCATCATGATTGGAACGAACGCCCTATGCCCAAGAATTTCACCAATTCCCGCCCGATCCTAGACTCTTTCGACTCCCGGGTCCATCCTTCCGTTCGGCCAAAAGAAGGAGTAAAGTCGGGCGTCAGCGAACCCTTCGAGCAAGAGGCCTACGACCGATGCTCTGCCCAGCCCGTAATGCATTCCTGGGGCTGTTTCTGTTTTTCGCGCTCTGGTCGCCCTGTGCTTTCGCCCAGGCGGGGGTGCCCGTTCTGCGCATCTCGACCGAGAATTCAGAAGATCATGTTCAGTCCATCGCCGTGGCTGGCTTCATCGAGCAGTTGAAGCGAAGGGCTGGGGATTCGCTGGCCGTCGAATTCCATCCATCGGCCCGTCTGTTTCGCGACCGCGACGTGGTGCGCGCCCTCGAACAGGGGCGCATCGAGATGGCGGTTCCCGGCGTCTGGCAGTTGGACCGTTTCGTGCCTGACGCGGGATTGAGCTTCCTGCCGCTCGCTTACGGCCTGGACGAGGCGCGCATCGACAAGCTGCGCGACGGCAAGATCGGCGCCGACATCAACAGGCGTATCGAGGACAATCTGGGCGTCAAGGTTCTTGGCCGCTGGATCGATTTGGGGGCAGCGCATCTGTTCACGCTGCGAGCGCGCGTGCGCAAGATCGAGGACATTTCCGGCCTGACCATCCGCACGCCCGGCGGCGAAGCCAGCGCGCTTCGCCTGATCGCTCAGGGCGCCAAGCCGGTTGCCGTCCCCTGGCCGGATCTGCCGAACGCCTTGAAGGGCCGCTATCTCGATGGACTGGTGACCACGTCGGAAACGGCGGCCAGCGCCAAGCTGTGGGAACTGGGGGTACGCTATCTTTACGAAGACCGCGCCTATTTCGCCCAATATGTTCCCATGGTCTCGGGGCCATTCTGGAACCGTCTGCACCCCGACTTGAAATCGGCCATCCAGGATGCCTGGGAAGCGAATGTCGACATGGCGCGCCAAGCCGCAAGGCAGGCCCAGGCCCAAGCTCGCGCCGTATTGAGGGCCAATGGGGTGACGATCACCACGCCATCGCCCGAGGAATTGGACAAGTCCCGCAGGCTGCTGATGCAACAGCAGCCGACTATGGTCAAGACCCTGGGCATCGATCCCTTACTGGTTAAACAGGCAGAGCAGTTGCTGGAGGGGTCGCCATGACGCCCCTCGACCTTCGTCAGAAACGCCCAGCCTTAATCAATTTCCTTCTGATCGCCGCCGGTTCCGGCATCATGACGGCGGCCTTGATCGGGTTGTTGCTGAACGGCCTCTACCTGCAGAAAACAGCCATCTTCGACAGCGCCCGCCACAGCTCCGAGCTGAGGGCGCGCATGATGGGTGACCATGCCGCCAGAACCTTGGAGGCGGTGGACCTGATGCTGTTCAGCCTAGCCAGCGAGTTGGGCAAGGCGACCGCCAGCCCGCAGCCGGAACTGGCTCGTCAGAAATTGCACGAGCGGCTGCTGTTCCTGCCCCAGGCGGTGACCTTGTCGCTTTACGACGCCAAGGGCGAGCTGATCGCCGACGCCAAACGGCTGGACGCCAAGGAAAACGTATCCGATCAAACCTTCTTCCACCGCCACAGCCACGACGGAGCGCTGTTCTATCTGGAAGGCCCCCTGCCCAGACGCTTTGATTCGTCGGGCCGCGAATCCATCCGCCTGTCGCGCCTGATCGACAAAGGCAACGGGCAATTCCTGGGAGTCTTGCTGGCCGAGATCGACCCCGGTTTCTTTCGCGCCTTCTACCGCGAGGAAGACCCGCTGGGGCAGGACCATATCGCCTTGCTTGATACCCAGAACCGCATCCTGGCTTCCGAACAACCCAGCCTTATGCCGTCCGGCGCCGATTACTCGAAGCTGCCCCTGTTGAAGGGAATGGCGTTTCCCAAACAAGCGATGAGCGGGCTGCAAAGGCTCGAGAACGACGAGTTGCTGGCCGCCTTTTACCAAGTCAACGACTTCCCGTTGCGCCTTGCCATTCTGCTCGACAAGCCATCGTTGCTGTTCCAGTGGGAACAGACGGCCCAGAAAACGACCTTCGTCATTCTAGGTCTGATCCTGACCTATTTATGTTCGCTGGTTCTGATCGGCCTTTTGCTGCAACGGCGCCAAGCCGCCGAAATGGCCCTGCGCGTCAGCGAGGCGCATCTTCGGGCCATTCACGACACCACCGACATCGGGATCGTCCGCACCGACCCCAAACGGCGCATCCTGGCCGTCAATCCGGCCTTCGCAAAGATGCTGGGAGCGCTGCCCGAGGAATTGGTGGGCCGGGACATCATCGACTTTACCCATCCCGAGGACGCCATCGCCAGCAAGGCCAAATTCCAAGACCTTCAAGACGGTCGACTTCGCCGCTACAGCTTGGAAAAACGCTACCGCCGCCAAGATACCGGCGCCACGGTCTGGGCGCGCGTCAGCGTCGTCTCGGTTCAGCAAGACGACCAGCCCATCCTGACTTTCGCCATGGTCGAGGACATCACCGACGCCAGACGATCCAAGGACACGATCGAAGCGTTGCTCAGGCGCAGCCAGTTACTGCTAAGCGCGGTCGGCGAAGGCATTCTGGGGCTGGACGCCTCGGGCCGCGTGGCCTTCGTCAATCCGGCCGCCGAGAAACTGCTGGGCTACCGCGCCCAGGACATGATCGGCAAGAAAAGCCACAAGCTGGTGCATCACCATCACGCCGACGGATCGCCGCACGAGGAATCGACCTGCCCGATGCATGTCGTGCTTGCCGACGGCAAGCCGCAATTGGTCGGCAACGACGTTTTCTGGCGCAAGGACAGGACGATGATGCCGGTTGAATATGTCGCCACGCCGATGATCGCGGGTTCGGGCATCGAGGGCGCCGTCATCGCCTTTCGCGACATTTCGCGCCGACTGGAAGCCGACAACGAAATCAAGCGCTCGAACGCGGAACTCGAGCAATTCGCCTACGCCGTTTCGCACGATCTGCAAGAACCGCTGCGCATGGTGGCCAGCTATGTGCAGCTGTTGGGACGACGCTATCAGGGCAAGCTGGACAAGGACGCTGACGACTTCATCGGCTTTGCCGTCGATGGCGCCAAGCGCATGCAGCAGATGATCACCGACCTGCTCGAATATTCGCGCATCCAGCGCAAGGGCAGTCCCATGACCCTGGTCGACCTGAATCAACCCTTGCAATCGGCCCTGTTGAATCTCGATCTGTCTATTGGCGAGAACAAGGCGCAAGTCGCCGTGGACACACCCTTGCCAACGGTCAAGGCCGATGCCGCCCAGATGGCCCGCCTGTTCCAGAACCTGATCGGCAATGCGCTGAAGTACCGCGACAAGTCGCGTCCGCCCGAGATCCATGTCGCCGCCAAGCGTGAAGACATGTTCTGGATCGTCAGCGTCTCCGACAACGGCATCGGCATCGACCCCCAATATTTCGACCGCATCTTTCAAATTTTTCAGCGCCTGCACGGACGCGATGCCTATCCCGGCACCGGCATCGGTTTGGCCGTCTGCAGACGTATCGTTGAGCGCCACGGTGGGAAAATCTGGCTCGAGTCAGAACCTGGAAAAGGCTCGATCTTTTTCCTTTCGCTGCCGGTCGCTTGAGCGCCCGCCTTAGCTATTATTTTATTCTCATTTATTTTCAATTTTATTTAAATCCAGTTTAGAAGAGATCGACTATCTCTTTGGTTATATTGCGCAAACTCTATTCGGGGTATAGATTGAAACTTCGCTGTAACACGGCGCCCTGAAAACGACGCCTTGAAATAAGGCTCTCACGTCGATCCCGGCAAGCGAGAGCAAGAAGAGCAAGAAATGCGTTCGGAACAGTCAAAGACTGTTGGCAATGGAAAACGGCGGATGCCGTTGGCGATTTTTACCCTGATCTTGCTGGTGTGGACGTTGGTGGCCTGTCTGTCGGCCTACAGCAATCATGCCCAACTGAAACAGAACTTCCACGCCCTGGCCCGCGAGCGCGGCCAAAGCCTGTTCGACCTGATGGAAGTGACGCGGGAATGGAACGCCCGCCATGGCGGCATCTATGCGCCTGTCTCGTCCCAGAACCAGCCCAACCCGTTTCTGGACGTGCCCAAGCGCGATCTGAAGGCTGACGGCCTGGATCTGACCATGGTCAATCCGGCCTATATGACCCGCCAGATTTCGGAACTCGCCCAGTTGCGCGGCGGCATCGCCTTTCACATCACCAGCCGCAAGCCGATCCGCCCCGCCAATGCGCCCGACGAGTGGGAAAGCATGGCTCTGAAGGCTTTTGAAACCGATAGAACGCCTTTTCTGGAACAGGTGGGATCGGGAGAGAACGCCCAGTTCCGCTTCATGGCGCCCTTGATCGTCAAGGAGTCCTGCCTCAATTGCCATGCGGCGCAGGCCTACAAGTTGGGCGACGTGCGCGGCGGCATCAGCGTGACCATGCCGGCCGCATCCACCCTGGCCGCGATTGAAAAGGAAACCCTGCGCATGCTGGTTCAGCATGGCGCGGCCTATGTCGTCATTTCCGGCCTGATGGTTCTTTTATATTTGCGCGCCCAGGCGCATATCAGAACCCTGGACGAGACGGCGCGCATCCAAGAGGATCTGGTCAAGACGCGTACGCAAGAACTGCTTGAGGCGAATGCGGCGCTTGGGCGTTCGAATGCGGAGCTTGAGCAATTCGCCTATGCCGTCTCGCACGATTTGCAAGAGCCGCTGCGCATGGTGGCCAGCTATGTGCAATTGCTGGGGCGGCGCTATCAAAGCAAGCTGGACGAAGACGCCGACGCCTTTATCGGCTATGCCTCCGATGGCGCCAAGCGCATGCAGCAGATGATTACCGATCTGCTGGAATTTTCCAGGGTGCAGACCAAGAACGATCCATTCTTGCCGGTGGCGATGGACAAGGCGTTGGATCTGGCGCTGGGCAATCTCGATCTGGTCTTGAAGGAGACGCAATGCCGCATCGAGGCCGACCGCGCCAGCCTGCCGCTGGTTTACGGCGACAAAGGCCAGTTGAGCCGCCTGTTCCAGAACCTGATCGGCAACGCCGTCAAATACCGCGACCCGGCCAGAGCGCCGCATATCAGCATCAAGGCCGAACGCCAGGATGGCTTCTGGACCTTTTCCGTCCAGGACAACGGCATCGGCATCGAACCCCAGCATTTCGAACGCATCTTTCGCGTCTTTCAACGCCTGCATGGGCGGGGAACCTATGAAGGCAACGGCATCGGCCTGGCGATCTGCAAAAAGATCGTCGAGCGCCATGGCGGGCGCATCTGGGTGGAATCGAAACCCGGCCAGGGCACCTGCTTCTACTTCACCCTGCCCGGCTATAGCGGACAAATCGCCAAGGCAGGGGAGTGAGGATTGGTGGTGGGGGCGATGCGCTTGGAGCGGGTGAAGGGAATCGAACCCTCGTCGTAAGCTTGGGAAGCTTCTGCTCTACCATTGAGCTACACCCGCAGGATGGCCCGGGAGAATAGGGGGTTCGGTCCTTTTGGGCAAGGGGGCAGGCCGGGCAATTTCCCGGTCGTTATGGCCTGGCTTCCTGGGCGGTTTGTGCCCCTCACCCCCCCGATTTCCCGCCCCAAGCGGTTGACAGGCGGCTTTCAGGGGCTATCTTGGCCCCCAGTTCGCCAACCATAGAAAAAACAAGGACCCGCCATGGATACCGCCCGGCTTGCCGCCGACATCGAAAGCGCTTGGGAAGCGCGCGACACCCTCACCATCGCCACCACCGGCCCGATGCGCGATTGCGTCAACGCAGCGCTTGAGGGCCTTGATGCGGGGCTGCTGCGGGTGGCGGAAAAGAAGGACGGGACCTGGATCGTCCATCAATGGGTGAAGAAGGCGGTTTTGCTGTCCTTTCGCCTGAACGACATCGAGCCGATCCCGGGCGCTCCGGGTGGCGCCACTTGGTACGACAAGGTGCCCAGCAAGTTCGAAGGCTGGGACAAGGCTCGTTTCAAGCAGGCCGGTTTCAGGGCGGTGCCCGGCTCGATCGTGCGCCGTTCGGCCTATATCGCGCCCGGCGTGGTCTTGATGCCCAGCTTCGTCAATCTGGGGGCCAGGGTCGACGCCAACACCATGGTCGATACCTGGGCCACCGTGGGGTCTTGCGCCCAGATCGGCAAGAACGTGCATCTATCGGGCGGGGCGGGGATCGGCGGCGTGCTGGAACCTTTGCAGGCCGGCCCGGTGATCATCGAGGATAATTGCTTCATCGGCGCCAGGGCCGAAGTGGCCGAGGGCGTGATCGTGGAAGAAGGGGCGGTGCTCAGCATGGGCGTCTATCTGGGCGCTTCCACCCGCATCATCGACCGCGCCACCGGCGAAGTGTTCATGGGCCGGGTCCCCGCCTATTCGGTGGTGGTGCCGGGCGCCCTTCCCGGCAAAACCCTGCCCGATGGCGCACCCGGACCCAGCCTGTATTGCGCCGTCATCGTCAAGCGCGTCGATGAAAGAACCCGCTCCAAAGTGTCCATCAACGAGTTGTTGCGCGATTGACCGACCTTTCAGCCCCCCTGGGCCTGGCCCGCGATCTGATCCAAAGGCGCAGCATCACGCCCCAGGACGATGGCTGCCTGGAAGTGCTGAAACGGGCGCTGACCGAGCTGGGCTTTACCTGCCACGATCTGCCCTTCGGCGAGGTGCGCAATCTGTACGCCCGGCGCGGAAGCGCCAGCCCGCATTTCTGCTTTGCGGGCCATACCGATGTGGTGCCGCCGGGCCAGGGCTGGAGCGTCGATCCCTTTGAAGCCCAACTGGTGGATGGGGTTCTGTTTGGGCGCGGCGCGGTGGATATGAAGAGCGCCATCGCCTGTTTCGTGGCCGCCGTGGCGCGCCTGGGAGATGGGCATCCCGGCTCGATCAGCCTGCTGATCACCGGCGACGAGGAGGGGGTCGCCACCCACGGCACGGTCAAGGTGCTGGACTGGATGAATGCAAAGGGCGAAACGCCGGATTGCTGCTTGGTCGGCGAACCCACCAATCCCAAAAGCATCGGCGACGCCGTAAAGGTGGGACGGCGCGGCAGCCTGAATGGCCGTTTGACCGTGAACGGCATTCAAGGTCACGCCGCCTATCCGCATCTGGCCGACAATCCCCTGCCCCGGTTGCTGCGGATTTTGACGGCCCTGACCGCCAACCCGCTGGATCAGGGATCGGCGCAATTCGAACCCTCAACCTTCACGCTGACCACCATCGACACCGGCAACGCGGCCACCAACGTCATTCCCGCGCAGGCCAAGGCGGGCTTCAACATCCGCTTCAACGATCTGCACAGTTCCGCCTCGCTTGACGCTTGGCTGCGCAAAACCATCGCCGAGGCTGGCGGCGACGCGGATTGGAAGCTGGACATCGAAGTATCGGGCGAATCATTCCTCACCCCTCAGGGGCCGTTCGTCGATGCGGTGTGCGACGCCATCAAGGACGTCACCGGCAAAAATCCCGAGCGCTCGACATCGGGCGGCACGTCGGACGCCAGATTCATCACCCGTCATTGCCCGGTGATCGAGTTCGGCCTGGGCGGAGCCACCATGCATAAATCCGACGAGCGCGTGCCGCTTGACGATTTGGAAAGCCTGACCCTGATTTATCGACGCGTGCTGGAACGGGTGTTGGCATCATGAACCCCCAAACCAAGGCGGAATTCGGACGCGGCCTGCTGGCCGCTTGGCTGACCGCCAAGGGCGACCCCAAGGGCGCTCTGCTGGTTTCGGGCAGCTTCGCAGAATGCAAACGCTCGTTCTTCGCGGCCCTGGTCGCCCTGCCCGGCATGCTGGCCCTGATCTCCTTCAAGCTGGACGCCTTGGAGAACATGGACGGGCTGCGCTATCTGGTGGTGGAACTGATCTCATACGTCATGGGCTGGTCGGCCTTCCCGCTGGTGGCCTTTGGCGTATCGCGCCAGATCGGGCGCCTCCATCTTTGGGCGCGCTACATCACGGTGTACAACTGGGCCAGCGTCATCATCCTGGCCGTCACCATCCCCGTCACCTTGCTGATCAATTCGCCCTCGTTTGCCAATGCGTTGGGGGGAACGCTGAGCCTGATGACCTTGGTCATGATCATCGGCTATGAATGGCGGCTGGCCCGTCTGGTCTTGCAGGCCAGCCCCTGGCAGACGGGTTTCCTGATCGCGCTGGACCTGCTGCTGTCCTTCGCCATCGAAAGCATGAGCCACACGCTGGCCCTGGGCAACGCCCTCTAACCTTCCGCCTTGGCGTGGATATAGACCTTGCTGGGCGGCTCTTTCAGAAAGATCAGAATCGGCCAGCATTTCTTGGCCGCCCCGACAGCCCCCAGCCCGACATGCGAGACGAAGTAATCCTGCCCCAGCTTTCCGACCAGAACGTCGTTCTTTTCGGGATTGAAGGTGACGGCGCGCATGAAATAGGGCTGCCCGGCGTCGCGGGCGTCGATTTTGGCCGACTGCGCTTCCTCGTCGGTCAGCCGGTAATAAGAGGCCAGGGCCAGCCGCTCCCAGGCCAGCTTCTGCAACTTGCCGCGCAGAACCGTATAGTCGGAACGCGGCACTGTCTGCACGGCGCCATCGATCAAGCGGTCTGGCAGATGAATCCAGCCTTCTGCGGCGCAGGCATCCACCGCGACGACGTCTTCCTTGGCCCTGGTGAAGTACCAGACGGCCCCTGCGGCCAGAACGGCCAAAGCCGCCAGAACAGCGATTTTCCTGGAAAGTTTCACGGCGTCACCCTGCGCTGAATTCATAGGACTCTGGCATAGCGCCAAAGCGCCCCCGCATCAAGCGTTGCTCAGGCTGCCATGCGCCGTGTTGCCGATCATGGCCAGGAATTCGCGCCTTGTGGACTGGTCGTCGCGGAAGGCGCCCAGCATGCGGCTGGTCACCATGGTCACGCCCGGCTTGCGCACGCCCCTGGTGGTCATGCACTGATGCGCCGCCTCGATCACCACCGCCACGCCCTTGGGGTGCAGCACGTCATTGATGCAGTTGGCGATCTGGCTGGTCAGCTTTTCTTGGATCTGCAAGCGCCTTGAATAGATTTCGACCACGCGGGCCAGCTTGGAAATGCCCACCACGCGCTTGTTGGGCAAATAGGCGACATGCGCCTTGCCCAGGATGGGCACCATGTGATGTTCACAATTGGATTCCAGGCGGATGTCGCGCAACACCACCATTTCGTCATAGCCGTCGGTTTCCTCGAAAGTGCGGCTGAGGATGTCCACCGGGTCGGCCTCGTAGCCGGAATAAAATTCCTCGTAGGCGCGCACCACGCGGTCGGGCGTGCCCTTCAACCCCTCGCGGTCGGGATCGTCGCCCGTCCAACGGATCAGGGTGCGTACCGCCGCCTCGGCTTCCTCGCGCGATGGCTTGATCAAGGTGGCGGATTCGTTTTTGCGCTTCAGCGAGGTTTCGGCGGTCAAGGCTGGTCTCCTGTTTCTCGTCGCCAGTCAGCCTGAGGTGGGATCTTCCCTAAGCAACAACAACCCCTCGCCAGGATTAAACCCTAATTCAGCAAGGAATGCTGATGGGGGCTGTCGAGCGAAAAGGCCGGAATGTTCACGTCGAACACTTCGCCCCGCTCGGTTTCCATCTTGTAGGTGCCGACCATGATGCCGGAAGCGGTGGGTAAAGGCGTTCCCGACGTATATTCGAAACTCTCGCCCGGCTGCAAAACCGGCGTCTCTCCGACCACGCCCGGCCCCTCGACTTCCTGCTGGCGGCCCATGGCGTCGGTAATGCGCCAGTGGCGGCGCAGCAACTGAACGGTTTCCGCCCCCCCGTTCTCGATCTTGACCCGGTAAGCCCAGACGAAATGGTTCTCCTCGGGGTTGGACTGATCCTCGAGATAGATGGGTTCGACCGAAACGGTGATGGCGCGTGTGATCTTGCTGTACATACCTCTATATTAGGAAGCCGTTTTGCCCGCGTCCAGGGGGGCAAAGAGGGTGAAAACGCCCCTGAAAGGCTTGACAAGCCAAAGAAGGCGGGTATTGTGCCGCCTCTTCCTGGGAATGCGGACTGGGCAAAGCCCTGATTCCCGTCTTGCGACGCAAGCCAATGGCTTCGGGTGCAGGAACTACCGGGACATTTGAAACTTTAAACGGGGATAAACCCTATGACGAAGCGTGCAACATCTAAATACAAGCTCAATCGCCGCCTTGGCCTCAATCTGTGGGGCCGCGCCAAAAGCCCGGTCAACAAGCGCGACTACGGTCCCGGCCAGCACGGCCAGCGCCGCAAGAAGCCGTCCGACTTCGGCACCCAGCTGTTGGCCAAGCAAAAGCTGCGCGGCTATTATGGCAATATCGGCGAGCGCCAGTTCCGCAAGCTGTATCAGGAAGCCTCGCGTCGCAAGGGCGACACTTCCGAAAACCTCATTGAATTGCTCGAGCGCCGCCTGGACGCCGTGGTCTATCGCCTGAAGCTGGCCCCCACGGTCTTCGCCGCTCGTCAGTTGGTCAATCATGGCCATATCGCCGTCAACGGCAAGCGCGTCACCATTTCCTCGTATCGCGTGGGCGACGGCGACGAAATCTCGGCTCGCAAGAAGGCCAAGGAAATGGCGCTGATCATGGGCTCGCTGGACAGCAACGAGCGCGACGTGCCCGACTATCTGGAAATGGACAACAGGGAAATGAAGGGCAAGTTCATCCGCGCCCCCAAGCTCTCCGACGTGCCTTATCCGGTGCAGATGGAACCCAATCTGGTCATCGAATATTATTCGCGCTGATCCGGTTTAGGTTTTTTGGAATGCCAAGGCCCGGCCAAAAGCCGGGCCTTGTTGTTTTTTGGAAAGCCGTAAATGCAAACGAAAAGGGCGGCCCGTTGGGACCGCCCTTCTGTTTAGTTGACCAAGGCAACGAAGCCAAGAACGAGCCATTTGACAAGTTCGGCAACGTCTACCCTGACACTCACGTCGACCTTCATGGCCGAAGCCTTTCAGATCGCGACGCGCCGCGAACCTAAGAGGGGTTCGTGGAAAAGATCTCCTGTTCAACGAAACAAGCCTCGTTGAGGGCAATGGCCACCGCTTCGAACATCTAGAACATCCTCGGCGGCCACCGGCTGACTTCAGACTCCTCTGCCTTGTGGGGCGAGGCTACCTGTCCGGTGCTTTGCAACTTGTCTTTAGGTGTATCGGTTGTCAGCCGACTCCATCAAGGGTTGCAAGTTTGCCCAACATATAGACAGCCCGACAGAATGTCAACACCATATGTAGGCACCCTATCCGCGGCGGCCTAACCTAATTTTCCGTCTGGATTAGCGCCTGTTTGGCAGCCTCACGCAGCACTGGGAAATCGGTTTCCCACGTATCCCAAACGATGGCGTGATCGACACGGTCATAGCCGTGACGCAGTCGGTTGGCCATGGCGTACAAAGACCGCCACGGCGCATCCGGCGACATCGTTTCCAAATCCTCGAAACCGATTTTAGCCGCCGCCTCGGCAATGCGCAGAATATTGCGCTCAAGGATATCCTGGGCTTTGGTGTCGGACAGATAGGTCGTGTAATCGCCGACATCCAATTCGACGAATGAAACTTCTACCCGCTCAATGAAGGACAGGATTTCCTTGAACCGCTCGGTCTTGCGTTCAGAAGGCACGCACGCTCTCGCGTTCGATGCTTGAAGCGAAGTCCTCGGGCAGCGACAGGTCGGAAACGATATCCGCCCGGCAGCCCAACGCGCTTTCAATGGCCTCGCACAAGGGAATGAAGCGGCTGGCTGGCATCGGGCGCTCGACCGTGATGGCGACGTCCACGTCCGAGCCTTCATCTGCCTGCCCACGGGCCACCGATCCGAAGATAGCGGCATGGCGAACCCCCAGCGCATTCAATCTGCGCTGATTCTTCTGAAGCCGTCCAAGAGCATCCGCCAATGAAATCGCCATACGGGCAGTCTACCCCGAACCGGACCAAACGAAAAGGGCGGCCACAAAGGACCGCCCTTCCAAAACGTTAAGACCTGCCGTCCCTACTTATGCTCGACGCCCTTTTCGTCGAGCAAACGGGCCAGTTCGCCGGTCTGATTCATCTCGCGCACGATGTCGCAGCCGCCCACGAATTCGCCCTTCACGTAAAGCTGCGGGATGGTCGGCCAGTTGGTGAATTCCTTGATCCCGTCGCGCAGGCCCGGATCGGACAGCACGTCGACGCCCTTGAACTTGACGCCCCGCTCGCCCAGCACCTGAACCACGGCGGCCGAAAAGCCGCACTGGGGAAACATCGGCGTTCCCTTCATGTACAGCACCACCGGATTTTCAGTGATATCCTGCTTGATGCGGGCGAAAACCGGGTTCTCGTTCATGAAGGAAGGCTCCTGTTGGTGACGATGAATATTCATGACCGATATGGGGGTTCTGGGCGGCCCTGTCAACCCGGCCCCTTCTTCTGCCTTTTTGCATTAATCGCAACCGATTAATGCAAGCCTCAAGCGCCGGGCGGGATGCTCCGCATCCCTTGGCTCCCGCGCCTTCGGGCGCGCGCGGGCCTTGCCCGCGTCCAAGCGGCAATGAGATTTATTCCTTCTGCCGCTTGGTATTCCAAGCCCCCCAGGAATAAAGCGCCAGCGCCGTCCAGATGAAGGCGAAAGCCAAGCCATGAGCCTTGGTGAAAAGCTCGTCATACAAGAAAACGGCAATCACGAACTGCAATGTCGGATTCACGTAGAACAGCAGCCCCAGCGTGGTCAGGGTGAGCTTGCGGGCTGCACGGGCGAACAGCATCAAGGGAATGGCCGTCACCACGCCGCCCAGCAGCAACAGCGCGTCCAGGCCAAGAGACTGATGCAGGAAGGCGGCCTGACCGCTTATCTGCAGCCACAGGATATAACCCAACGCCAGAGGGGCCAGCAGCAGGGTTTCGGCCAGCAGGCCCAGCAGGGATTCAGCAGGGGCCTGCTTGCGCACCAATCCGTAAAGGGCGAAAGACAGGGCCAGGACCAGCGAGATCCAGGGCACCTGCCCCAGGGCCAGGATCAGAACCCCCACCCCAATCGCCGCCAGCCCAATGGCCAACCATTGGCGGGTCGAGGGGCGCTCCTTCAGCAGCACCGCCCCCAGCGCCACCGAAACCAGGGGAAAAATGTAATAGCCCAGCCCCGATTGCAAAATTTGGCCGTTGGTGGCCGCCCAGATGAAGCCGCCCCAATTGACGGCGATCAGCAAGCCCGAGGCCAAAAACCAGCGCAGACGCCTAGCGTCCTTCACCAGGGCCAGCCCATCGGCCAGCTTGCCCATCAGGGCCACCGCCAAGGCCACGAACAGAAGCGACCACAAGGCGCGGTGCGCCAGCACTTCCAGCGCCGAGACGCCTGTGAACTGGTGGAAATAGACGGGGAAAAATCCCCAGATCAGATTGGCGGCGGTGGCGTAGATCCCGGCTTGGCGGTGGGTGATGCTCACGCGCCCTCGGGCGTTTCCGTCGTGAGGGCCAGGGCGTGCAATTCGCCCCCCATGCGCCCACCCAGCGCCGCATATACCATTTGGTGCTGGGCGACGCGGCTTTTGCCCTTAAAGGCCGCCGAGACGATACGGGCCTGATAATGGTCGCCGTCGCCCGCTGTGTCCTCGATGCTGATCTGGGCATCGGGCAGGGCTTCCTTGATCAGGGCGACGATGGCGTCAGCGGCCATGGGCATGCTGTATTCCTTTCTATCCCAGTGGGCCGGACAGGGGCTTGAAGCCGGGAATGCCCGGCACGCGCCACCAATGTTCGGCGATTGCATTGTAATACGACCTGAAATCCGTGGTGAAAACGAGGTCGTTGTCCTTGGCCTGGGAAAGTGGGGGCTGTACGCCGTAAAGTCCACCCCTGACCTGACCGCCGATCATGAAATGCGGGGCCGCCGTGCCGTGATCGGTTCCCTGGCTGGCATTTTCCTTGGCCCGGCGTCCGAATTCCGAATAGGTCATCACCAACACACGATCCCAAAGGCCCGCTTTGTCCAGGGCGCTGCGCAGGGCGGCCAAGGCTTGGGCGAACTCGCCCAGCAGCTTTTCATGCGTGGCCAATTGATTGGCATGGGTGTCGAAACTGCCCAGCGACAGTTTGATCACTGGCGGCATGATGCCCGCCAGCAGCAGGCGGGCGACATTTTCCATGGCGTTTCCGAACACGCCTTGCGGAAAACCGGCCTGCATCTTCACCTGGGCCAAGCGTTCGGGCACGATCTGCTGGGCAGCCCGCATATTCATGGTTCGCACGGCCAGGATATGATCCAGCGCGGGATTGTCCATGCTTTCGCCGCCCTTGCGCTCCTTGCCCTGCTGGCGCGGCCCCTGGCCCTTGCGGTCCAGCGTGACCACGGCCAACTGCCCGCCCTCGAACGGACCCGACGAGCCATTGCCCATCACCAGCGCATGCGCGGGAATGGCGGGCGTTCCCGCCTTGGGCAACCGCGCTTCCGGCAACAGGACCGCCACCCAACCCTGATCCTCGACCTCATCGGAATCGGAAGCGCTTTCCCAGATTTCGATCGAGCGGAAATGCGAGCGGTTGGGCATGGGATAGCCAAGACCCAGCGCCACCGCGACTTCGTTTTGCTTCCAAAGCGGCATCAAGGGTTCCAGCGCCGGATGCAGCCCCAGTTCGTGATCGAGATGCAAGACCTTGGCGCGCGGGATGGCCAGCTTGGGGCGCAATTGGGCGTATAAAGGCTCGTCATAGGGAATGACGGTATTCAATCCATCATTGCCACCGTTGAATTCGATCATGATCAGCGTGCGGTCCCAGGCGGGTGAAGCCAAGGCACTGCGCGGCAAAAAAGCTGTTCCCGCCACCCCCAGACAAAGGGCCAGAAGATCGCGCCTGGACGGATGCGTCTTCATCTCATTTCACCTGATAGGCCGGATCGAGAAGCAAATGCAGGGCGGACTGTCGCAACGACAAGCCCTCGGCGGGCTTCGGCGGATCGACAGGCGGCACGGACAACAGCAGGCGCTGCATGGTCTGAAGGGCTTTTGGCGTGGCGGCGCGGTCCAGATCGGCCAGCGAGGGCATGACGCCTGGATTGTCGATGGCCAGCGGATTGAAGCTCGCCCCCAGTCCCTCGTCCTGCCCCTCGCCCTCGCGGCCCCGCAGAACGCGGCGCAGGAATTGTTCGCGCATCGACAGGGTGGCCGTGGTGATCCAGGCCGTTCCGCCCGGCCAGCCTTTGACATTGGGAGGATCGAAGAGGTCTTGCCCAAGCTGGCGACCCAGTTGCGCCAGACGCTTCTCGTCGGTCTTGCGATAACCCAATAGTCTCAGCGTGCCCACGATCACATCGACGGGCGATTTGACCAGCACGCCCCGATTCTCGGGCGCCCAGAAGGCGTCCATGGTCAACATCGCCTTCAACAACGGGCGGATTTCATAATTGCCGTCGCGCAACAAGGCCGCCAGACGTTGCACCTCGACCTCGTCGGGGTCGGGCGAGATGAGGTCGCGCCACAGTTTTTCGACCAGACGGCGGGCGGTTTCGGGTCTTGCCAGCAAAAGATCGATCACGTCATCGCCCGATTGCACGATCTGTCCCAGCACTTTTTTCGAGCCGGCATCGTGCTTTCTGGGATTGAACGTCACCTCGCCCCGCTTGGGATCGAATGCCCAGCCGGTAAAGGCCCTGGCCGCTTCCTTGACGTCCTGCTCGCTGTAATGACCTTCGCCCAACGTGAACAATTCCATCAGTTCGCGGGCGAAATTCTCGTTGGGCTGGCCTTTGCGATTGGACTGGCTGTCCAAATACAAGACCATGGCGGGGTCCCTGACGATCTCCCTTAGCAACTGGCCGTAATTTCCCAACGCATGCTGGCGGAACAGCAGATTTTGGCGGTACATGAAGCCGGGCCATTTCACCTTTTTCAGGCCCGAGGTGAAATAATTGTGCCAAAACAGCACCATATGCTCGGTAAAGGGCGAATCGGCGGCCAGCATTTCGCCCCACCACCAGGACTTAAGCGCCAGATTGCGCTCGTGCATATCCTGGCGAAAATCCTTTTTCTCTTTATCATCCATGGACTTGCGACTTGCCTGCGTGGGCAGGGGTTCGTCGATGTCGGATGGCGGTTGGGTCTTCGGCTGCGAAAGGACGAGACCGAATATTTCTTCGACCGCCGATTCGTGGGAATATTGCATCAGGCGTTCGATTTCGAAGCGGGCGGGCTGGCCGAATCCAGTGCGCGCCAACAGATGCCTGGCTTCATCGAAGGTCAGGGCCAGGGCCGGGGTTGCCCCCAGGACCGACATCAGCAAAACAAGGGAAAACAGCCGTTTCATCACGGCACGATCCTAGCGCATGACGCCATTCCAGGCCATAGGGCTGATGGGACTTGAGCAATGGACTTTCCTGTGTATGATGCCTCGCCACATCAGGGCCGCCCAAACGACCTGAGACCCCGTCCATTTACTCGGCGCGATGGGGTTGGCGGGGCGGCCATCGCGCCGAGGAAGACGAGAGGTGGCAGTCATGGATATCAAGGAAGCCCTGGCGTTCGACGACGTGCTTCTGGTCCCGGCTGCCTCGGAAGTGCTTCCGGCCGGGGTCGATACCCGCACCCGCTTCACCCGCACCATCGATCTGAACATCCCCCTGGTTTCCGCCGCCATGGATACGGTGACCGAAAGCAGGCTGGCCATCGCCATGGCCCAGGCGGGCGGCATCGGCGTCATCCATAAGAATTTGGACATCGCAGCCCAAGCCGACGAAGTGCGCATGGTCAAGAAGTTCGAATCGGGCATGGTGGTCAATCCCTTGACCATCCATCCCGACCAGACGCTGGCCGATGCGTTGAAACTGATGGCCGATTGGCGCATCTCGGGCATTCCGGTGGTCGAGCGCAATTCCGGCAAACTGGTGGGCATTCTGACCAACCGCGACGTGCGTTTCGCCTCGGCCCCTAATCAGCCGGTCAGCGAACTGATGACCAAGGAGAAGTTGGTCACGGTGCAGGAAAACGTGAAGACAGAAGAAGCCAAGCGCCTGCTGCATCAGCACCGCATCGAAAAGCTGCTGGTGGTCGATGACGCGTTTCGCTGCATCGGGCTGATCACGGTGAAAGACATCGAGAAGGCCAAGATGCATCCCAACGCTTGCAAGGACGACAAGGGACGTCTGCGCGTGGCCGCCGCCACCGGGGTTGGCGATTCGGGCAAGGAACGCGCGCGCGGGCTGATCGCGGCGGAAGTGGACGTGATCGTGGTCGATACCGCGCACGGCCATTCCAAGGGCGTTCTGGACACCGTTTCCTTCATCAAGAAACTGTCGAATTCGGTGCAGGTGGTGGCGGGCAATGTGGCGACCCCCGAGGGCGCCAAGGCCTTGATCGACGCCGGCGCCGATGCCGTCAAGGTGGGCATCGGCCCCGGCAGCATCTGCACGACGCGCATGGTGGCTGGTGTGGGTGTGCCGCAATTCACCGCCATCATGGAAACCGCCGAAGCCTGCAACAAGGCGGGCGTGCCCTTGATCGGCGACGGCGGCATCAAATTCTCGGGCGACATCGTCAAGGCCATCGCGGCAGGCGCTTCCACCGTCATGATCGGATCGCTTCTGGCCGGAACCGAGGAAAGCCCAGGCGAAGTGTTCCTCTATCAGGGCCGCTCTTACAAAAGCTATCGCGGCATGGGGTCGTTGGGCGCCATGGCCCAGGGTTCCGCCGACCGCTATTTCCAAGCCGAAGTGCGCGATGCGCTGAAACTGGTTCCCGAGGGCGTCGAAGGCCGCGTGGCCTATAAGGGACCGGTCAACAACGTCCTGCACCAGCTGGTGGGCGGTCTTCGCTCGGGCATGGGCTATACCGGCAGCCGCACGATTGCCGACCTGCAAACCAAGCGCGTGTTCAGGCGCATCACCGGCGCGGGCCTGAAGGAAAGCCATGTCCATGACGTCGCCATCACCAGGGAAGCGCCGAACTACCGGACCGAGAGCTGATTTCGTGACTCCGGGGGCGCGCATCCAAGCCGCCATCGAGCTTCTGGAAGAGGTCGAAGGATCGCCGCGTCCGGCCGATGGCGTTATCGCCAATTGGTTCAGGGCCAGGCGCTATATCGGCTCCAAGGACCGCAAGGCGATCCACGAACGTCTGTACGACGTGCTGCGCAGGCGCGCCCATCTGGGTTGGTGGCTTGATCGCATTGGGGTAGAGGCATCGGCCCGCGCCCGCCTGCTGGCCCATCTGACGCTGGCCGATCACGCCAAGCAAGACGTGTTGAACGGCTTGTTCGACGGCGAGAAATTCTGCCCGGCCCGCATGTCTTCGGACGAGCGTAAATGGACGGTGGAGCTGGAGCGCCAGCGCCTGGAACATGCCGAGATGCCCGATTGGGTGCGCTTGGAATATCCCGAATGGCTCGACGATAAGCTGCGCGCCCGCTTTGGCGAAAGCCTTGACGTTGAAATGCGCGCCCTGCTGCTGCCCGCTCGCCTTGATCTGCGCGTCAACGCGCTGAAGGCCACGCGCGAGGACGCCATCCACGCCTTGGCCCAGGAAGAAATCATCGCCCAACCGACCGAACTGTCGCCCTGGGGACTGCGCATTCCCGAACGCGTCAACCTGATGGCGAGCAAGGCCTTCAAGGACGGCTTGGTCGAAGTGCAAGACGAAGGCTCGCAACTGGCGGCGCAATTGGTAGGCGCCGAGCCAGGCATGTCGGTCTGCGATTTTTGCGCTGGCGCTGGCGGTAAGACGCTGGCCCTGGCTTCGACGATGAACAACAAGGGCCGCTTGGTCGCCTGCGACGTTTCGGAAGGCAGGCTGTCGCGCTCGGCGGATCGTTTGAAGCGGGCGGGCGTGCACAATGTCACGCGTCATGTGTTGGACGCCACGGGCGCCAAATGGGTCAAGCGCCAAGCGGGCAGTTTCGACCGCGTGCTGGTCGATGCGCCCTGCACCGGCACCGGCACTTGGCGGCGCAACCCTGACGCCAAATGGAAAATGACGCCCACGGATTTGGCGGAACTGACCGTCAAGCAGGGCGAGATTTTGGAGCGCGCCGCGCGGCTGGTGAAGCCCGCAGGCAAGCTGATTTACGTCACCTGCTCGCTGCTGCCAGACGAAAACGAAGCGCAGATCGAGGCTTTTCTGGCCAAGGCCAAAGACTTCGCCTTGGAACCCATCTCGGCCGAACGGCCCTATCTGCATCTGACGCCCGCCCAGCATGGCACGGATGGATTCTTCGCCGCCAAGCTGGTAAGAACCTGCAATTAGCCCCCTTGTTTCTCTACGCCATACGTATTACGATTTGGCATGATTGCTTCCTTTCGCTGCAAGGAAACCAGGGCCATCTGGCAGGGCGGCGTCGTTCGCCGCTTCCAGGCCATTCACAGACAGGCGCTACGCAGGCTCGATATTTTGAACGCCGCCACCAGCTTAGAAGACCTGATGCGAAATCCAGGCAATCATTTCGAGGCCTTGCGAGGGAATCGGAAAGGGCAGTTCAGCATACGCGTCAACCTGCAATGGCGGATTTGTTTTACCTGGAACGGACACGAAGCCCATGACGTCGAAATTGTCGATTACCACTAGCCCGTCTGCCATGCGCCAGAATGCGCCGATCCACCCGGGCGTGACCTTGCTTGAAGACTTCATGGAACCCCTGGGACTTAGCGCCAACCAATTGGCGCAAATGTTGGCGGTGCCGCAGAATCGGGTCAGTGAGATCGTTCGTGGACGACGTTCCATCAGTGCCGACACGGCGCTTAGGCTTGAGCGCGCCTTTGGCGTTTCCGCTCAATTCTGGCTGAATCTTCAACAGCAGTACGAACTGATCCTTGCCAGGCGCAACGCCAAGGGATTATCACGCATTAAACCCATCGCCGCTTAAGGAGCCGACCTGATGTCCGACCGCATTCTGATCCTCGACTTCGGCTCGCAAGTCACGCAATTGATCGCCAGGCGCGTGCGAGAATCCGGCGTTTATTGCGAGGTCCATCCCTTCAACAAGGTGACCGCCGACAGTTTGAAGGCTTTCGGCCCCAAGGGGCTGATCCTGTCGGGCGGGCCTTCCTCGGTGCTGGACGCCAATGCGCCGCTGCCGCCCCAATGCGTTTACGATTCAGGCCTGCCCATTTTGGGCATCTGTTACGGCCAGCAGTCGATGTGCCATCAGTTGGGCGGCAAGGTCGAAGCCGGACACGAACGCGAATTCGGACGCGCCTATGTCGACATCACCGGCGACTGCGCGCTGTTCCACGGCGCCTGGGCCATGGGGGGGCGCGAACAAGTATGGATGAGCCATGGCGACCGCGTGACCGCCATCCCGCCCGGTTTTCGTTCCGTCGGCACGTCGGAGGGCGCCCCCTTCGCCGCCATCGCCAATGACGAGAAGCGCTATTACGGTGTGCAATTCCATCCCGAAGTGGTGCATACCCCGCACGGCGCCAAGCTGCTGGCAAATTTCGTGCACGGGGTTTGCGCCTGCAAGAATGATTGGACGATGGCCGCCTTCCGCGCCCAGGAAATCGCCAAGGTCAGGGCGCAGGTAGGGGCTGGCCGGGTCATTTGCGGCCTGTCGGGCGGCGTCGATTCATCCGTCGTGGCGGCCTTGCTGCACGAGGCCATCGGCGACCAACTGACTTGCGTTTTCGTCGATCACGGCTTCATGCGCATGGGCGAGGCCGAGCAAGTGGTCAACGTTTTTCGCGACCGCTTCAACATCAATCTGGTGCATCGCGACGCATCCGAACTGTTCCTCTCGAAACTGGCGGGCATGACCGACCCCGAGAAGAAGCGCAAGACCATCGGCGGTTTGTTCATCGACGTCTTCGAGGAAGAGGCCAAGAAAGTGGGCGGCGCCGATTTTCTGGCCCAGGGCACGCTGTACCCGGACGTCATCGAATCGGTCAGCTTCATCGGCGGACCAAGTGTGACCATCAAAAGCCATCACAATGTGGGCGGCTTGCCTGCGCGCATGAATATGAAGTTGGTCGAACCCTTGCGCGAATTGTTCAAAGACGAGGTGCGCGCCCTGGGCCGCGAATTGGGACTGCCCGACGAAATGGTGGGCCGCCACCCCTTCCCCGGCCCTGGCCTCGCCATCCGCATTCCCGGCCAGGAGATTACGCGCGACAAACTGGATATCTTGCGCAAGGCCGACGCCATCTATCTGGAAGAAATCCGCAATGCGGGCCTGTACGACGCCATCTGGCAAGCCTTCGCCGTGCTGCTGCCGGTGCGCACCGTGGGCGTGATGGGGGATTCGCGCAGCTACGATTACGCCCTGGCCTTGCGCGCCGTGACCAGCACCGACGGCATGACCGCCGATTTCTATCCCTTCGACATGAATTTCCTGGGCCGCACGGCGAACAGGATCATCAACGAGGTCAAGGGCATCAACCGCGTGACGTTTGATGTCACCAGTAAACCGCCGGGAACGATTGAGTGGGAATGAGCCGGGCGTGGCGAAAACGCCTTGGTTTCATGAATTCAAGGCCGAGATCGAGCGAGACGCAAAGGAATTGCTGGCCGCCCGCGATGCCCGTCCGCCCGAGCGCTGGTCTTACGATGAGGCCGCCGCCCGCACCCGTGATTTCTATGTCGAGCGCATTATCGGCTACGCCACTTGCCTTAGCATCACCGTGCCAGAGAGAGATGAATTGCTGGGGTTGATCGACGGGCTTTGGCCCCCTTCCGAGAACGGTTGAATGAGCATCACTATCTTCGGCATCAAAAATTGCGACACCATGAAAAAGGCTTTCGCTTGGCTGGACGAGCATGGAGTCGCCTATGTCTTCCACGACTACAAAAAGCAGGGCGTGGCGAAGGCCGACCTTGAACGCTGGTGCAAGGCGCTGGGCTGGGAGAAGGTATTGAACCGCGCGGGCACCACCTTTCGCAAATTGGCCGAAGACAGGCAGAAGAATCTCGACCAAACCAAGGCCATCGGCCTGATGCTTGAACAGCCAAGCATGATCAAGCGCCCGATCATCGAGGGCGAAGGCATCCTGGATCTTGGCTTCAAGCCCGAGCGTTACGCATCCATTTTCAAAACTTAGTTTTCCGCCGCCCCCCAATCCCCATCACCACCAACACAATCCAGCCGCCGATAAGGGCAAAGCCGCCGGTGGGCGTGATCATGGGCCAAGCTAGCTCGCCGGTCAGCGCCTTCAAAGCCAGCGAGCCTGAGAACAGCAAAATCCCCGCCAAGAACAACAAGCCAGACAGATGCGCCAAGCGCTGTCCACCCGCCGCCAGCCGGTCAACGGCCAAAAGGGCAAGCGCATGCCACAGCGCGTAATGCGAGGCCTTGGCGGCGATTTCCGATTCATAGCTTCCCGGCGCAAATCCATGCGCGGCATAGGCGCCGAAGGCCACGCCAAAAGCGCCCGCCAGGCCTGCCGCGATCAGCCAAGGGCGCATTTTCTATCCTCTAACACAACGGACGAAATTATAGATGCGCAGCACGTCGCCCTGCGGCCCGGCCCCCTTGGGCAAGCGGGATTCGTCGCCGCTTTTGGGGCTTGAGCGCTGAGCGCCCGCGCCATGCACATCTGTCAATTTCAGATTGGCGGAAGACGAGGGGCCACCCATCATGCCTCCCGGCGGAAAGCCGCCCATACCTCCGCCCGGAGGACCACCCATGCCACCGCCCGGAGGACCGCCCATACCTCCGCCCGGAGGACCACCCATCATGCCGCCGCCGCCCAGATGGCCCTGCGCCGTGCCAAACGAAATATAGACTGCGAAATCGCCCGGTCGCCGTCCGTCGAGGTGAGAGGTGGAGGTCCAGAAATAGGGCCATTCGCGCTTGCCATCGTCATCCCTGATGGCGGTGATGGCGAAGATGGGATCAAGCGCCGCCGACTGCGTAGCCGAAGGCGCGCGCGCATAATCGACGATGCTGTGCAATTCCTTGGCGTTGGGCAGGCGCCAATCATTCTGTCCAGCAAGGGAAAGGCTTTCACAATAGGCTAGGGCTTGGCCCCAATCCAGCCCCTTGCCGCTGTCGGATTTGGTCCAGACGAGGCCGGTGGCGAGATCGGCGATCGTGCCGTCGCCATTGTCCCTGAAATTGTTCTGCCCATAGGACGGATTGCCGCGCACATAGCGCGCATACCAGACGCGACCGCCCGGCCCGCCATCCTGCGGATAGGCCTTGATCCGCCCATCGGCGAAGTTGACCCCGAAGAAGGAACGGTCGCGCCCCATGGTCAGGCCCAGATAGGCGGTGCTGGTCACATATTGCGCGTCGATGAAACGCCCCTGGCTGGGATATTCGAAATTGAAATAGCGCGTATCGATATAGGGCTTGGCGTCGGCGGGGGCACCCTGCGTTCCAGGTCCGGCGCTGCCCGTCGCCCCTTGGAAATTCATCAGCGAATATAGTTCCTTGATAGTGGGCACCCGCCAGTCGGCAAATCCTCCGGTGCGGGCAGCCTGTGCCTGGGCGGGCGCTCCGGCAAAACTGGTTCTGCTGAACGCCTTCTCCCACATCAGGCCGGTCACCAGATCGCTGACCGTGCCGTCGCCATTGTCGCGATATTGCGGGACCAGCCCTTGATATTGCGCATCCTGGCCGAAAAAGGCCTGACCGGACGATGGGCAGCCGACCCGGCCCATGTCGTCGTAACATTGCCTTTGGCCGGTGTCTGGGACGGCATAGGAGAGTTCGCCCGCCTGGGCCAATCCGCCCGCCAGGCATCCAAAAACGACCAAAAGACAATTGCCGCCTCGCATTACCTTGCCTCCCCAGCCTTAAAACCGTCCCAGCTTGGTCATCAAAGCTCAAGATTTCAAGGAAAAGCCGATCCAAAGGCCCGTTCCCGGCCTTGACAGGCTGGGGGGGCGAAGCCATTATCCCGCCCTGCCTTCGGGCATGGGGCCGTAGCTCAGTTGGGAGAGCGCCGCAATCGCACTGCGGAGGTCGTGAGTTCGAATCTCATCGGCTCCACCATTTCGAAATTGGCTCGGTCTCAAGGACCGGGCCTTTTGCATTTCCGGGAAAGTCTTAGGCATAGCTAAAGGTTCAGTCTTCCGACTTGTACACTTCGGGATGAATGCCGTGACGAGGCCAGGATGCGTGAGGGTAAAGTTTTTCAAGAACGGACGGATGGCCCGACGCCCCACGGCGGAACCTATTCGATTGCCTATTTCCGCGATGAACATGGCCGCCCAACCCTTAGGGACGATGCGGCAATAATCGAGATCGTTGAATATGACGAAACGGACCGAGAGATTTTCCACACTCGAATGGTTCAGAACCCGCTAGGCAGAGGTGACGCAGACGGCGCCTAACCGGCTACATGTACACAGTCTGAAAAACCCATTCCTTGAAGGTATCCTTGTAGAAGCAGAAGCCTTCATTGGGAACCGTTGGGTTCCATTCGCCTCTTTTCCGTTCCTGGGGGGCGTGCTGTTTATGATTGATGATCACGCGGACATTGGCCTTCACCGGCCAGCAGTTTTCGGCAAGTTTTCCCCACTCAAGCTGCATTTGTTTGATTCCGCCAATGCGGATATCCTTCACTTCGATCTGCACGCTGGCGACCCCGCCGCCCTCATCGTTGTAGCTTGACGTATAGTGAGGAATGAAACTCTTCTCGATCGATTTGATGATGTCGCCTTCGGAAATCTTCGGCAGGCCGTCTTCGAAGCACCCCGCCAAAAGAAAGGCAACGGGCAACAGCGCAACAAGTGATTTTATAATTGCCATCTCTGCGTTCTCCCAATAGCCCAGAACCAAACGATGTTTCCGCAAGATAGCACCCTCCTCTTTCACCATTACCCCTCAAATGGGGGGGGCGAAACTCCAGTCATAAGGCTTGAATTCAAATCACTTTAGGGGAGCGACACTGACATGATGAGATTGGCCGTTAGAAACCTTGGCTACGCAGCCTGTTTCGCCAGCTTGGTTTTCACCTTCGAGGCAATGGCCGAAAGCAAGAAAATTACCTTCCTGCATGTCAACGACATCTACGAATTTCTGCCCGGCGACAGCCGCGGCGGCTTGGCAGAGTTGAAGACCCTCATCAAGGACGAGAAGCGCCGCAACCCCAGCGCCATGGTCACCTTCTCCGGAGACTTGCTTTCGCCGTCGGTCGCCTCGAGCGTGACCCAGGGAAGCCATATGATCGAGTTCTTCAATCGAATGGATGTATCGGCGGCGACGCTGGGCAACCACGAATTTGATTTCGGCGCCGATCAGCTTCGCCAACGGATGAAAGAGTCGACCTTTCCCTGGGTCGTCAGCAATGCCTTCGAACAGGATGGCAAGCCGTTTGGCAACGCCCAGGAATTGCGCGTCATCGAAGCCGAAGGGATCAAGGTTGGATATTTTGGTCTGCTGACATCCGAAACCGCCCATATGTCGGCTGGCGCCAAGCAAGTAACGTTCCGGCCCGAAATCGAAATCGCGCGCAAGTCGGTGGCGGCCCTCAAGGAAAGGGGGGCCGATGTCATCGTCGCCTTGACGCATCTTGACCTGGACGAGGACAGGAAACTGTTGCGCGAGGTTGGAGGAATCAATCTGATCCTTGGCGGTCACGACCATAATGCCGTCATTCTTGAGGAAGACGGCGTATTGATCGTCAAGGCGGGCGAGAACGGCACGCACCTGGCGGTGATCGAATTGGCGTTCGAAACGCAGAAGGGCAAGGACGGCAAGGTTTCGGCGAAAGTGCGGTCCGATAGCTGGGGATTCCGTCCGACCAAAGGGGCCGGTGCCGATCCTGAACTTGAAAAGCTGGCGATGAGGTACGATACCGAACTGAAAGGCGCGCTTGATCAGCCGCTCACGACCCTTGGCGTGCCTTTGGACAGCCGGGAGGAGATGGTCCGCGGGCGTGAAACGGCAATCGGCAATCTGGTCGCCGATGCCTTGAAATCAGCCCTTGGCGCCGACATCGCCTTGATCAACGGCGGAAGCTTGCGCGGCAACCGGCAGTATGAAGCGGGAGCGGTATTCACGCGAGCCGATGTCCTTCGGGAATTTCCCTTCAGGAACAGTGCCGTGCTGATTGAAATCAAGGGCAGTGATTTGCTGGCGGCTCTCGAGGCGGGCGTTTCAAAGGCGCCGGCAAAGGCAGGACGCTTCCCTCAAGTCGCTGGAATCAAGTTTTCCTACAGCCCGGCAGCCGAACCGGGAAAGCGCGTGCGCAAGGTTTCCGTCGCGGGCAAGCCACTGCAGCCTTCAGCAAGCTACCGGCTGGCTACGAACAGCTATCTGGCCGACGGGGGCGATGGCTATGAAGCCCTCAAGAAGGGCAGAATGTTGGTTGACCGCATGTCGGCGCCGATATTGACAACCCTGGTCATCGACGCGCTGGCAAGCATGGGCAGCGTTCAGACGCTCGTCGAAGGCCGCATTCTGGAAACCAATTGAGGCAAGAAGCTCGGCGCTTATTCAGGCGAATAGAGAAGGGCAAAAGCGAAGACGCCAACCAGGATGCACAAGCCAATGCACCACAGGGCTGAGACATAAACGCCTGCCCTGGCATTAAGCGCGGATATGGCCGGATTGGCCGGGTTGTAAATGGCGAAGGCGGGCAAATTGTCCAGCAGGGCGCGGGTCTGCTCCTCGGCTTTTTTTCTTGTCATCGGCGTCTGCTGGCCAAAAAGCAGACGGTCTCCAGTCCATGTCTGCCCGTCTGCCTCGAAGGCGTAGGAGACCTTCGTCGCGTAGGATGGTACGCCCTGGACGCTGCGTTCCACGACCGAGGCATCCAAGCTGCTGCAGATGGCACGCGGCCATGAACGGGCTAGGTGCGCCATTCTCAGATCCCGAAACAAACGGTATACGTGAAAGGCGAAAACGCCGGCTGAAATCAGCAGCGAAATGGCGGACTGCGCGGAACTCAACACGTCTTTATTTCTCCCGCATAAAGATTGAGTCACGGTTGGCAGGCGGAAGGAATGGCAATCCGCAAGCCGCCTATTCCTGGCAGGTCATTTGGACAGTCAAGGAACCCGGCTCTGGCTTATGCATAACTTCAATATATACTTTCCCGGCCTTGTCCTGACTGTATCTGGTTTCGGTAATACGTGAAGGAGCCTCGGAAAAGGGCTTGAACGGGCCATTCCAGGTGACAAGATTCTTGGCGCCCGCCTTTTCGACCGTGTACGTCCCCTTCGAATGCATGTTCTTTCCGTCCGGCGTACCGAACTTATAGCTGTTTCCTGCAATCTCCAACTTGCCGATATTCGTCAGCATCCGCCCATAGGTGGCCGTGCAACGATAGCTGCCCGAAAGAATTCCGCCATCAGCCGCATGGCCCTGCTGGGTTGCGAACTGGCCAGCCGTCAAGCCAAGGGCGGCAATCAAAGCAGACTTGAGAAAGCTCTTCATCATGGGCGTCCCCGCCACCTGGAATGAATCGATTTTGTACCCGCAACACCGGCTGGGATGAATGTCTGTCACCCACCCGAGCCGACGACATTATGGGGCATCGCTAATGCATCCCCACCCCCCATTTGAGGGGCTGCTTGCTGGGGCGATTGGGTTAGCCTGGAATTCCATAGGCGGCGCAACAAAGTGATATCGGAGGATAAATGGTCTTCAGTTGGAAACGATTTGCTCTACTGCCTCTCTGCGCCGTAGCGCTAGCAGGATGTTTTGGCGACAAATTGCCGAAAATTTCCGAAGACGAGATCGTCAAAACGATACAAAGCGAATTTGGTTCTTACTATCGAGCAACCAACAATCTGTACGGTGGCGGCGTCAAGGATGTGCAGGTAGACGTATCCGCAGTCAAAATTGGCCCAATTACCGAAATGCAGTTATTCTACGGAAAAAATGCTGAGCCCTGCTGGCCCGTGAAGGCCAATGTCAAAATTACCGTCATTTTCAACTCGCATGCGCCAAGCGAATCTTTGCGTGGCGGATTGAACACAAGCTCGCCCGGCGAAGGCTTTTGCTTCTATAAAAACGAATTCAAGGAATGGAATTTCAAAACCCCAAGCTTCTGATCGCTTTCTGGAGAGACGATATTTTCAATGCTCCAAACATATTGGGATGGAATTATCGCCCTAAAAATAGTATGGTCTTTACTGTCCGCTAAATAGCAGATATTTCGACTAAAATCAAGAAGATACGAGCCATATAACCGCCATATTATACCTTAATTTTACCTTATTTCTTTGGCATAAAGGCATGACTTCCAAAATGAACAACTGGAAGGCTCGAATTGGAGAGCATCATGGAAGATGCCGATCAAGGGAACGGACAAGAATGTCAGACATGCCTGTACAACGCCTCGCCTCGCCCAGCCACATCACCTGAATACCCGGCAATCTGCAATTCTCTTTTGGATCTCCTGGGCGTTGGCGTCATCGTCTTTGCGGATTCGAAGGCCGTTTATGTCAACCAGCAGGCGGATGAAATCCTTGCCAGCTGCGATGGGCTGCGGCTGGACGGTGGCGGCCGTTTGCGCGCGGCCAAGCCGGACGAAGACCGGGCGTTGCAGAATTTGCTTCGAACGCCGCACCATCCGTCAGCGGGCACGCAAGAGCGTGAGCGGTCCTCCCTGACGATTTCCAGGCATTCTGAAAAGCTGCCATACCCGATTACAATATCCCATTTGCCGATCGCAACGGGCCAGACGCAGCCCAGTCCAAGACAGGTTGCGGCATTCATCCGCGATCCAAACCATATCGGAACCATTGCGTGGGAGGCGGTCGCCGGAATCTTTGACCTAACGCCGACCGAGGCAAAACTGGTTCGCCACCTCGTCGAGGGCCATTCGCCTGAAGACGCCGCCAAGCTGATGGGCATCAATGTCAGCACGGCCAGATGGCATCTGAAGCAGATTTTTGAGAAAACGGCGACAAACCGACAAACCGAACTCGTCCGCTTGATTCTTGGAATGGCGATGCCTTTGCGGTCGTTTGGAACTGTCGACATCCCTCCCAAATGAGGGGATCGCCTGCCTCACCCGTCTGCTTTCATTCACATAACTTGAAGCGATCCATCTAGAAAAGTAACGGGAGGAAAGGATGGACTCTGGCGTTGTTGCGCTGCTTGCCGTCATTGGTGTGATCGGATATCTCATCTATCGCAGAGTCAAGAATGGCCCTGATGGCTATAGCGATGACAGCGAAACTTTCCGCGACCATTGGGACCGGGATTGACGCTACCTGCAGGGTGATGCGCTCTCTGTGGAATAGCTGGCACAGCCCTGAAGCCTGTCAATCGTGATGGAAAGAACGCGGGGCGAAACGGCCGGATCGCCGCCGCAGACGTCATCATGCTTCTCGCGGACATCGATTGTGTAATACCGGCTTGTTGCCTGGGGTGCTGCAACAAAAACCAAACACTGCGCGGAAATCTCAAGAACCGGCTTTTTTGTATAGGCCGCAAGCGCCAGATCAAGCGCCTGTTCCTCGTTACCGATGATGCGTCCCGTGCAGTATCGTTCCGAAGCCTGGCTTGCCCCACCCGTAGTCAGGAAAGCAAGGGCGAAGAGTCCAAGACCCTTCGCCCAAGTTTTCCCGCAATGTCTTTTCGGGGCCGTCAGTTTGCCCCGCCCATGGCGATGACATTGGCGCCGCCGATGGCGATGACATTCGCACCACCCATGGCAACGACATTGGCGCCGCCCATAGCGACGACATTGCCGCCGCTGCTTGCCAACTTCTGATTTATGGCGCTAGCCTTCTGCTGGACGTCGGCCGGAAGACTGCCCAAGGGCTGCATCTGCCCCTTCCTGAATTTCTGATTGATGCCGCCATGACATTTCCAGGCAATGATCTGTGAACCAGCCCGGTCTGCCTGGCCTTTTACATCCATGCACCAGCCTTCTTCATTATTGACCTGGCCGCCGCTCATCGCCCACTTCTGGCTCTTTTTATTCGGGTCGCAGGATTGAACGGCAAGCGACCTCCCCTCGCCTTGGCTTTCCACGCAACGCCCATTCATCATCAGCGGACCATAGCCGTTAAAGGAAACTTGCTGATTCGAGCCGCCATGGCAGTTCCAGAGAATCAGATCGCTTCCACCGCCGCGCACATCGACGCACATGGCGGATGGCATGCCCGTGCCCATAAAGAATGTTTCAGCCAGTGCGGGCGCGGCGCTCAGGCTTGTCGCAAGGGCCGCCAACATAATGACCAGTGACTTTCTCATTGCCGATAACCTCCGAGTTTGTTGATCTCCTCATAAAAGCAGTTGAAGTTACAGCGCGCCCCTCCAAAATTAGAGGCGTGCATGACGCTGGCGCAGATAACATGGCTAGTCGAAAGTTGCTGCCCACTGGATGCCAGGGAAAGTTTGATGACCAGCACAAACCTTGTTTTCGCCGCAACCATTCTAGCCTGTGCAACCACGGAATCGCTTGCCGGTCCCAAGGGCATCGTCACAAGCTATGAAGCTGTCTTTGAGGGTGAGATGCATGACCGCAGCGCGGATCAGAAGCACTCGTTGCGACTGGTCATGCGTCAAGATGGCGAAAGGCTTGAAGCCAGAACGGATAGTTCTGCTTCCGGCATGCTGAAAGGCTGGCGAAGAAATGGCTTATGCAGCTTGAAGGGCCGGATTGAAGGAGTCTATCTGGTGCTTTTGGGGGACTGTTCCGACAAAAGCTATAAGGGCAACTTTACGCAAATTGTAGAAGGCGGGAATCTGGAGGGGGTCTTCCAGTTGGAAGCCGTCTCTGGAAATCTAAAGCCTGTTTCAGCCCGAAAGTGAGAAAGCCGCAGAAATCCATGCTTTCTACGCATGGACTGCGCCTCATCGGCTCCACCATCATTTCCTTCAATGTAGCGGCACCCGTTCGGGTAGGCCCCACCCTGACCGGCTGGGGCGGTTGATTCTTTCCATCAAAGGCGCATGCTGAATTTACGAATTGAGACCGGATAACCGGCTCGGACATCCTGGGAGGAGTGAATAATGACCATTGAAGCGATTCTGCGCACAAAGGGCAAAGACGTTTTCACGCTGCGCCCTGAAAGTTCGGTTGGCGACGCGACGGCCCTGTTGGCCAGCAAGCGCATCGGCGCCGTTGTGGTTTGCGATTCCAAAGGCCGCATCATGGGCATGCTGTCCGAGCGCGATATCGTGCGCGGCATGAGCCAGTATGGCAAAAGCGTCTATGACATGCCGGTGCGCAATCTGATGAGCAGCCCCGTGACCACCTGCTCGCCCAAGGATAGCGTGAAGAAGATGACCAGCCTGATGAACAGCAAGCGTTTTCGCCACCTGCCGGTGGTCGATAACGACGAGTTGATCGGCATCGTTTCCATCGGCGACCTGGTCGGCGCCAGAATCAGCCATGCCGAGATGGAAATGGGCGTTCTGAAAGACATCGCCTTCGCCAGACGCTAAGGCCCGCCGCCTCCCCTGCCAGGATCAGCCCCGGCAGGGGAACAGGGTGGATTTTATACCCTGCAAGAGGGTTGCAGCCTGGGAAGAGCTGAGCTAAAGTCCGCGCCCGCTCATAAGCCGGAAGGGTGGCAGAGTGGTCGATCGCACCGCACTCGAAATGCGGCGTACCCGTAAGGGTACCGGGAGTTCGAATCTCCCCCCTTCCGCCATCTCCTACTTCACTTTGGCTCTGGCTTCGGCCAGGGCGGCATAGGCGGCGCGGGTCTTTTCGGCCACCTCCAGAATGCGTTCCCAGCCCAGCGGCAGCTCCTCGGAGAGATCGTGCAATTCCATTTTGGCGGCAACCGCCCGGGCCGACAGTTTGCGGATTTCATCCTTCAGCGCAGCATTCTCGTCCATGTTTTCACGGCCTCACCTTTGTCTCAAAGACAGGAATGCAAAGCGCCTGCCATAGTCAGTCCATTGATTTTAAAAGATTTTCAAAAGCAACCTGCGTCACATTCCCGACAAACCTGACGCCAGGGCGCTCTTGGCGGAAAAATGGCATTGAAATCGCCAACAATTTGCCCGCTGCTCAGGAAATGTCCTATAACGGGGGCAGTTGGGGTCAAGCCGCATGAAGCCTCTCATGTCAAAAGACGCATCGCCGCACATACCGGCTCGCCGCCTGGCGTTGCTGACGGGAATGCTGTTCGCGCTGGCCTTCAACATCCTGCTGGGCGCTTGGCTGATCGGCCTTTACCAATCGATGCTGGAGAGGGGACGGGCCACCGCCGAAGGCTTGATCGCCGTCTTCAGAACCCATACCGAAAGGATTCTGGGCGAAATCGACCGCACGGCGCTGGAATTCAGGAACTTTCCCGTAAAGCTCGACCCAAGCGAGCTTGAGCGGATCATGCTCTACAAGCGGGAACAACAACCGGCCATCTTGAACATCTTCCGCCTGAATGCGCGCGGAGAAATCACGACCTGGACCGGCGGGGACTGGCGGCCCGAAGTGTCGGACCGCCCCTATTTCACCAAACATCGCGACAATCCTGAACTCGAGCGTTTCGTCGATGGCCCGCTGCGCTCCCGTCTTTCGCCCACGAAATGGTTTTTAAGCCTTAGCCATGGCGTTAAAACGCCAAGGGGCGCCTTCGACGGCTCGATCGTCGTCACGATCGATCTGGTCAATCTGGCGCAGGAATACCAAGCCATTCTGGATACGCCCGGCGCCTCGGTCGTCATGACGGATTTGAAGGGGCGCGTTCTGATGCGCCAGCCCGAGGTGGAAGGTGCTGTGGGCACCATACTTCCCTCCTTCCAGGGAAGAGAAAACGGCTATCCGGAATTGACGCATTGGACAGCCCTTTCGCCCATCGACCGGCAGGAGCGACTGATCGCCTTTCGCAATCTGCCGGGCTATCCGCTGAGCATCGGCGTCACGCTGCTTAAAAGCAAAGTCCTGAGCGGCTGGTACACCTACCTTGCCCTGGCCCTATTTCTGTCGCTGGCCGTGACCTCGGCCACGTTCCTGGCCAGTCGGCGCATCGCAGGCTCGTTGGCCAGGCGCGAGCACGCCATTCGGCGCCTGCGCGAAAGCCGCGCCATCGTCACCGCCCAGCTTCAGTACCAGCAGACATTGCTCAACGCCATTCCGGTTCCCATCGCGACCAGCGACACCAATGGCGTCTTCATCCAGTGCAACAACGCCTTTTTGCGCTGGACCGGCCATTCGGTCACCGAAGTCCTGGGCCGAACCTGCCAGGACATTCTGCCCGCCAACGTCGTCGAGAAATACCGGCAGAGTTTCGAAGATCTGTTGGACGCTGGCGGACAAATTCAGTTCGAGACAGCCTGGGCGGATCGGCATGGCACCGAGCGCAGGGCCGTGGTCTATCGCACGGCGCATCAGGGCATTGAAAGGCTGGGATCGGCGGTCATCAGCATCGTCATCGACGTCACCTCGCAAAAACAGATCGAGGACGAGTTGAAGCGCTCGAACGCCGAGCTTGAGCAGTTTTCCTACGCCATCTCGCACGATCTACAGGAACCCTTGCGCATGGTCTCCAGCTATCTGGCGCTGGTGGAGCGGCGCTACAAGCAGGTGCTGGACAAGGACGGGCTGGAATTCATCGACTTCGCCGTCGATGGCGCCAAGCGGATGAGCGGCATGATTCAAGGCCTGCTTGAATATTCCCGCGTCAACCGCAAGGGCCAAAGTTTCCGCCCCGTCGATCTGGCCCAAGCCGCGCAGGACGCCATGGTCAATCTGGCCCTGGCGATCAGCGAAAGCGCAGGCACGGTCGATGTGCAAAGCCTGCCCACGGTCAATGGAGATCCGGGACAATTGATGCGCCTGATGCAAAACCTGATCGGCAACGCGCTGAAATACCGAAAGCCCGACGAGCCGCCAAAAGTGACCATCTCGTCGGCGCGCCAAGACGATCACTGGACGATCACGGTGGCCGACAACGGCATCGGCATCGCGCCGGAAAATACCGACCGTCTGTTCAAAGTGTTCCAGCGCCTGCATTCCAGAACGCAATATGAAGGCTTCGGCATCGGACTGGCCGTGTGTCGGCGCATCGTCGAACGCCATGGCGGGCGCATCTGGGTGGAAAGCGAAACCGGGCAAGGATCGCGCTTCATCTTCACCCTGCCCGCTTTGCCCAAAGCCGCCGATGCCTGAACTGCCCGAGGTCGAGACGGTCGCCCGCGGCCTAGCCAAGATTCTTGAAGGCAAGACGATTGAAAAAGCCTTGGTGCGCAGGCCCGATTTGCGCCTGCCCTTTCCAAAGGGCCTGGCCGCCAAGCTGAAGGGGCTTCGCGTCCTTCATATCGGCAGGCGAGCCAAATATGTCCTGATGCATCTTTCAAATGATCTTGTGCTGCTGATCCATCTTGGCATGTCGGGGCGCATTCTTCTGGGGCAAGGAACGGTTCCCACGGGCAAGCACGCCCATTTCGTCTTGCTGATGCAAGACGGCGCCTGGGCCTGTTTGGAAGATCCCAGAAGGTTCGGCTGCGTCGATCTACTCGATGCCGACAGCCAAGACAGGCATCCGCTGTTGGCAGGGCTTGGCCCCGAGCCGTTCGATTCGAAACTGGACGCCCGGTTTTTCATGCAGCGGCTGGCCCGCAAGAAGGGGCCGATCAAGCCCGCCTTGATGGATCAGGCGCTGATCGCCGGGATCGGCAATATTTACGCTTCGGAAGCGCTGTATCGCGCCCGACTGTCGCCGGAGCGACCCTGCAACAGCCTGACGGAACAGGAATGCGAAGCCCTGCTGCAGGCCCTGCGCCAAGTGCTGGAAGAGGCCATCGCCAGCGGCGGCTCGACCTTGCGCGATCATGTGCGCCCGGATGGGGAATTGGGCTATTTCCAGCATCATTTCGCCGTTTACGCTAGGCAAGGAGACCCATGCCCCCGCTGCAAGTCAAAAGCCAAGATCCAGCGCATCTTGCAAGCGGGCCGCAGCAGCTTCTATTGCCAGCGCTGTCAGCGGTAAGGTAGAAACAGGGCATGAAATGGCTTGCCCTTCCCGCCCTGCTTCTCGCCCTCAGCGCCCCGGCACTGGCCGAAGGCGGTTTTTTGTCCGGCATCAGCGATCTGCCCCTGATGCAGGGCTTAAGCGAAGACGCGCAGGCGGCCTTGGTGTTTGAAACGCCCGAGGGACGCATCGCCCAATTCGCCGCCAAAGGCCAGGTTTCGCCAGACAGCATCCGGCGCTTTTACGGCGACACCCTGCCCGAACTGGGATGGACGCCCAAGGGCCAGGGCCGCTTCTGGCGCGAGAAGGAAGAACTGCGCTTGATCGTAAAATCGCTTCCAGCAGGCCATTCAGAAGCCCGCTTCGAACTGACGCCCATTAAATCCAAATAAAAACCACCAGGAGATACGCCATGAGCTATGAGAACATCATCGTCGATACCAAGGGCCGCGTCGGCCTGATCACGCTGAACCGTCCCAAGGCGATGAACGCGCTGTCCAGCGCTTTGATGATCGAACTGACCAAGGCGCTCGATGGCTTCGAAGCCGACCCGGAAGTGGGCTGCATCGTGCTGACCGGCAGTGAAAAGGCCTTCGCCGCCGGAGCCGACATCAAGGAAATGGCGCCCAAACAATATATGGACGTCTATCTCGAAGATTTCATCACCAAGGATTGGGAGCGCGTCACCCGCTGCCGCAAACCGGTGATCGCCGCCGTGGCGGGCTATGCGCTGGGCGGCGGCTGCGAACTGGCCATGATGTGCGACTTCATTCTGGCCGCCGACAACGCCAAGTTCGGCCAGCCGGAAATAGCGCTTGGCATCATTCCGGGGGCTGGCGGCACGCAACGCCTGACGCGTCTGGTCGGCAAGTCGAAGGCGATGGAAATGGTGCTGACCGGGCGCAACATGGACGCCGCCGAAGCCGAGCGCGCCGGCCTGGTCAGCCGCGTCATTCCGCTGGCGGACCTGCTGGAAGAGACCATGAAAGTGGCCGAGCGCATCGCCGCGATGTCGCTGCCTTCGGCCATGATGGCCAAGGAATGCGTGAACCGGGCGTTGGAAACCACCCTGGCCGAGGGCGTGCGCTTCGAGAGGCGTCTTTTCCATTCGCTGTTCGCCACGCAAGACCAGAAGGAAGGCATGGCGGCCTTCGCGGAAAAGCGCGCCGCCGACTTCAAGCACCGTTAACGCCAAAGGCCGGGCGGCGGCTCCATCTTGCATGGAGCGCCCGCCTTGGCTATGGTCGCTCAACTTCGGCCTGGGGAAAAGTTCATGGATGTCGTGCTGATACCGTTGGTCGGTCTGATCAATATCCTGATCGAACTGTATATCTACGCGCTGATCGGCGTTGTGATCCTAAGCTGGCTGGTCGCCTTCGGCGTGGTCAACAGCTACAACCAGTTCGTCGCCACGGTGCAGCGTTTTTTGAACCGCATCACCGAACCGGCCCTGGCCCCCATCCGGCGCATTCTGCCCGACCTGGGCGGCGTCGATCTGTCGCCCATGGTGCTGATCCTTGGCCTGTGGTTCTTCCAAGGCATGCTGGGCCGACTTGTCTCCCGTCTTTTGTGATCCCCTGCCCGAGGGCTTGCGCCTTTACGTGCGCCTGACGCCCAAGGCGCGGGCCGAGCGCATCGAAGGCGTGATGGAGGATGGCGACGGGCGCTGGCGACTGAAGATCGCCATCACGGCCCCGCCCGAAGACGGCAAGGCCAATGCGGCGCTGATCGCCTTTCTGGCCAAGCGGCTGAAAATTTCCAAATCCTCGATCGATCTGGATATTGGGGCCACCAGCCGCTTGAAGACCCTGATTCTTAGCGGAGACACGGACGAACTAGCCGCCAAACTGGCCGCCCTGGCGGGGTAAAATTGAGGTCAGGTGGGATCGACTCAGTGACTCTGACCCCAATTTCCAGCTGACCCCAATTTCCAGACCCCAATTTCCAGACCCCAATTTCCACCAATTTCCCAATTTCCCTATCCCAACCATTTAGCCCGCAAACGGCGCATTAACGTCCTTGAAATAAAGCCAATTTTTTCAGAAATTATTATCAAGCCAAAATAACCGATTGATGTACCTACTGCATAAGCAATTCCAGATCGACACAGTGATAATTCTTCTGCGTGTGACATTAGATCGCTAAAGTACAAAGCATGCATGATTAGCATTAAGCAGACAACTAATACCAATAAGGCTAATAGTTCTTTATTCTTTTTACAAATCAACCCCCTGTCATTATAACCAACAGCAAATGCTATAACAGACATAACAATACCGACATTAATTAGCAATAATGACATAAGTACAATTGGCACAGCCTCACTTCCGCATGAATTTATAATACTAAACGCCTTAATCGATTGCCCTGTAATAAATAAATCTGCAAGAAAATATGTGCTGTACATAATATATATTAAGCCACTTAATGCCGGCGCTTAAAAATATGGCAGAAATTATATTTATTAATGCTGGAGACAGCATTAATGCTCTAATCACATAACTAGAGCCAAAATTATCGATTCTTTTTATAACTCCTTCCCGTGGCGAAATTGGGAAATTGGGGTCAGAGTCGATTTATGACCCAGCACCTCGGCGGGTCCATTGGGCTGACGCAGGGACGTTGGTTGGGCTGGCGGCTGTGCCGCCTCAACAGCTTTGGCCTCAGTTTGCTCGGCGGATTTATCTTTTGAACGAACCTTGCCGGACATGCAGATCCCCCGATGAACACATGCTCAACCGCCAGAGATCGCCTATTCCACTCGGAATAAGGCACCTCTTTTCAGCGCATATATGGTCCCGCAGGTAGGCTTGTTTTTGTTTGATAAGCTGGATTTGAACTCTAGCCAAAGCCCCAGATGAGTCAATGGCGAGAAATGGGTGTCCATTTTCATCCGTCTGTTGTCAGTTTAACGACGATCAAGGCCTGCCAAAGATCAAGCCCCTATCCTCCTAATCATCATGACCCTGCTGATCCTGTCCATCGCCCTGTTCCTGGCCCTGCATATCCTGCCTTCCCTGCCCGGCCCACGCGCTCGTCTGGTGGGTTGGCTGGGCGAGCGGCGCTATCTGGCGGCCTATGGCCTTTTGTCGCTGGCCCTGCTGGTCTTGGTGGGATTGGCCTACGCGCAGGCCGAAAGCATGCCGCTGTGGGACATGCAGCTTTGGATGCGCCACCTGACCCTGGCCCTGATGCTGCCCGCCTGCTATCTGCTGACCGCAGCCTTCACGACGCCCAATCCCTATTCCATCGGCATCGGCGGCAAGGGCTTCGATCCTGACAATCCCGGCCCCTTGCGCCTCACGCGCCATCCGCTGCTGGCGGCGCTGGCCTTGTGGGCGGGCGCGCATCTGCTGGCCAACGGCGACCTTCCCTCGCTTGTCATGTTCGGCTTTTTTCTGCTGCTGGCCCTGGCGGGTTTTCCGATGATGAAGGCCAAACGGCGGGTAGAGCCATTTCCCCGCAAACCGCTGCGCTTTTCCGATATCGGCTTATGGCGGATCGCGCTGGCGGCGGCACTTTACGCGCTGCTGCTCTGGGCGCATCCCCATGTGATCGGGGCCGATCCTTTAGGCTGAGGCTCCTCGACGTCTCTCGTGGATTTGCCAATCTTTCAACACATCGTCATGCCCGGCCTTGAGCCGGGCATCCACGCCTTGCCTTCCGGTGCTTATGTAAGAAAATCGTGGATGGCCGGGTCAAGCCCGGCCATGACGGAATAAATACATCCGACTAATTCCACTTTCAGCGTCGAAAAGCCTAGGCTGAGTACGCCTTGACCATCTGGCGCTGCTGGCCCAGCCCCTCGACCCCCAGCGTCATCACATCGCCTGGGCGCAGATAGCGCCCGCGCTTCAAGCCCACGCCGGCGGGCGTTCCGGTGGTGATCACGTCGCCGGGCTTCAGGGTCAGGAAACGGCTGACATAGGAAATCAGGAAGGCGACCGGGAACACCATGTCGCAGGTGCTGCCGTTTTGCATGCGCTCGCCGTTCAGGTCCAGCCACAGTTTCAAATTCTGCGGATCGGCGATGTCATCGGCCGTGACCAGCCAGGGACCCAGCGGGCAGAAACTATCCGCCGACTTGCCCTTGATCCACTGACCGCCCTGCTCCAGTTGAAAGGCGCGTTCCGACACGTCGTTGCAGATCAGGTAACCGGCCACATGCGACAAGGCCTTCGCCTCGCTCACCTGAAAGGCGGGGCTGCCGATCACCAAAGCCAGTTCCACTTCCCAATCGCCCTTGATGGCGCCGGGCGGCAGAATGACCGGATCGTTAGGCCCGGAAAGCGACCCGGCGGCCTTGCTGAACAGCACAGGCTCGTCAGGCAGGGCCATGCCCGCCTCGGCGGCATGGTCGCGGTAATTGAGGCCGATGGCGAAAATGTCGCGAATGCCGGAAACGGGAACCCCCAGACGCACGCCATCGGGGGCCAGAGGCAAGGTTTCTGGATCGATGGCGCGCAAGTCGCTTAAGGATGATGGCGACAGGTTCTCAGGGCGGATATCGCCCAGATGGGCCGACAGATCGCGAAGGAGGCCCTTGGCGTCGATCAGGCCGGGCTTCTCGCCGCCCGCATCGCCAAAGCGCGCCAATTTCATGAAGCACTCTGGCTCTTGAGAAGGGCCTCGAATTCCGGCCCCGGCACCGGCCTGCCGAACAAATAACCCTGGGCCAGTTCGCAGCCCTGGCGGATCAGGAATCCCTTCTGCGCTTCGTTCTCGACGCCCTTGGCGACCACCTTGCGCTTCAAGGAGCGGGTCAGACCGATAATAGCCGACACCATCTTCGCCTCGTCTCCCGGTTCCTTCACGTCGCGCAGGAAGGAATGGTCGATCTTGAAACATTCGGCGGGCAGACGGCCAAGCTGGGCGATCGACGAAAAGCCAGAGCCGAAATTATCGAGCGCCAGATGCACGCCCAGGGCCTTCAACCGTTCCAGCCCCAGCATGTCGCGATGACCGGCGGGAACCAGGGCGGATTCGGCCAGATCGACTTCGACGGCGTTGGGCGAAAGTCCGCTACCTGTCAATAAGGCGGCGAATTTCGCGACGAAGGCTTCGTTCTCCAACTCCTCGTCGCCCAGATTGAGAATCAACCCGACCTGATAGCCCGCCTTTTGCCAGCCAGCCACTTGGGCGATGGCTTTTTCGGATACGCGCACAGCCAGTTCGGGCATCATGCCCGCTTGGCGCACGATATCCAGAAACGCGCCGGGCTGGGCCAACTGACCGTCGGCTTGACGCCAGCGCACCAAAGCCTCGGCGGCGGCGATCTTGCCGTCTGGCAAGGCAACCACCGGCTGGTAGTAAACTTCGATCTCGTCGCGCTCCAAGGCCTCGGCCAGTTTGCGCTCCATCACCAAACGTTCGATGGCCCGTCCGTTCAAATCGTCGCAGAAGAAACGGGCGTCGTTGCCGCCCATGCGCTTGGCCTTGTACATGGCGGTATCGGCCGCCTTGTAAAGCTGAACCGCCTCCAACCCATCATCGGGATAAAGGGCGATGCCGATGCTGCCGTTCAGCTTGATGGCGTTGCCTTCGATGTGGAACGGTTCCTTCAATGTATCCAGGGCTTTTCTGGCCACGGTGGCGGCGATGCGAAAATCGTCGATGTCCTCGACCACCAGCAGGAATTCGTCGCCCGAGATGCGGGCCACCGTGTCGCCCTGGCGCACGCACAGCGTCAGCCGTTCGGCCAGACGTTGCAGCAGCACGTCGCCCACCGGATGGCCGAAGCGCTCGTTGATGCTTTTGAAGCCGTCGAGATCGAGGAACAGCAAAGCCACCTTGAGCGCCGCCCGCTTGGCCCGGGCCAGGGCGCGCTCGATGCGCTCTTCGTACAAGATGCGATTGGCCAGCCCGGTCAGGGGATCGTGATTGGCCAGGAAGGTTAAACGTTCCTCGTTTTGCTTGCGCGCCGTGATGTCGTGGAAGACGGCGACGTAATTGACGATTTCGTCGCGCTCGTTGCGCACGGCGCTGATGTCCAGCCAGCAGGGAAAAACCTCGCCCGATTTCCTGCGGTTCCAAAGCTCGCCCTGCCATGCGCCCGCCGAAGCCAGCGCAGCTTCCAGACGTTCGAAGAATTCATGGGAATGACGGCCCGAGGCCAGTAGATTGGGCGTTTGGCCCACGGCTTCATGGGCCTCGTAGCCGGTGATGCGCGAGAATGCCGGATTGACCTGCAAGATCACCCGCTTGGCGTCGGTTACGAAAACGCCTTCGCTGGCCGCCGCGATGACCCTGGCGTCGAGGCGCATGCGCTCTTCCAGCTTCTTGCGCTCGTCGATGTTTTCCACGATCGCCAAGCCCAGCTTGGGCTGGCCCTGCGCATCGCGAACCAGCGACAGGGAAAGGCGGCCCCACAAGGTGGTTCCGTCCTGACGCAGGAATCGCTTTTCCTGGCTGGCATGGTCGCGCCGCCCTTCGATCAGTTCGCTGGCCAGACGCGTGCTCTCCGCCGCGTCGTCGGGATGGGTGAACTGATCCGAGGTGCTGCCCAGCATTTTGCCGGATTCATAGCCCAACATGCGTTCGATGGCGTGATTGGCCGCCACCAGCTTGCGGTCGAAACCGAACAAGGTGATGCCCAGCGCCGCCTGCTCGAAAATGGCGCGGAACATCGATTCGCTTTGCTTGAGCTTTTCTTCGGTGCGGCCGCGCTCGATGGCGTAACGGATGGCGCGCTGCAAAGCCTCGGCGCCGCCCCAGCCCTTGACCAGATAATCCTGAGCGCCCTGCTCCAGGGCGTCGAGCGCCATGCGGTCGTCGGAATTGCCGGTCAAGATCACGATAGGCAGGCCGGGGGCCGCCGCCATTACGCGCTTTAGCGTATCCAACCCCAGTGAATCGGGCAGGCCAAGATCAAGCAGGGCGACGTCGAAACGTTCTTGGGATAGCAATTGCAGCGCATCGCCCAGCCGGGCGGCCTCGCTGGCCTCGAAAGGGACCGGACTTTCCGACAGCATGACGCGGACCAGCCTAGCGTCGCCCGGATTGTCCTCGACCATCAGCACGCGCAATGGGCGTGTCCCCGCCGGTCCCGAAGCGACCGGCCCAATCGCACCGGTTTCGGCAGACGACGGCATGTTCAGCGTGGAGGCAGTTTGACGGTCTGACACCAGAACCCCTCGATCGTTTTGACCACGTTGATGAACTGGTCAAGATCGACAGGTTTGGTGATGAAGCAATTGGCGTGCAGTTCGTAGCAGCTCATGACGTCCTGCTCGGCCTGCGAGGTGGTCAGAACCACCACGGGAATGCGACGAAGCTGGGGATCGTTCTTCACCTCGGCCAGCACCTCGCGCCCATCCTTGCGGGGCAGGTTAAGGTCGAGCAGGAGAAGGTCGGGCCTTGGCGCATCGCTATGCGGGCCTTCCCGCTTCAAGAAAGCCATGGCTTCGACGCCGTCCTGCGCCAGATGCAACTGCACCTTCGCCCCGCCTTCGCGCAGAGCTTCAACTGCGAGACGGGCGTCACCCGGGTTGTCCTCAACTAAAAGTACATTCACCATTATATCCCCGGTACCGTCCTTATTATTTTCATACTCCCATACAATAAGACACGACATGACAAATCTCCCAGCCTTTTTTTCTTATTCTTTACTCGCCCCCTAAAATCCCATTCGCCAAGCAGGGCGGCTCCTGGCGGGGATCGCTGGACGTGTTGCATTTTGCAAACATGTAACTGCTGCAAATTGCAAATAACATACTGATTTTCCAAGATATTTCTTGTTACATCACCACTCCATCATATAAGTTCTTTCCACAATTGACTTTGCACAAGCGCAAGGCGGGGCTTCCGGAAAGTCGGGAACCCCATGGAGAAGGATATTTTCGATGGCAACACCATCATCCGTCGTCACATCGCAGAATCTACGTACCCTCCTTCTGGGGGCGGTTAGCTTGATTCTTTATGTCGTCTTGTTTTCGAACGAAGCGGCCATCCTGGAACTCAGCCTGTCCGGCGGCTGGGGCTTTGTGGTCCCCATCGCCATCGCCTTCCTGTTTTCCTTCGTCCACGGCGCTTTCACGGGCGGCTTCTGGGACATGCTGGGATTGAAGGCGCAAACCAGAAAGGAACCCAAGCGTTGGAGCAAGTAACTCAGTTCATCGCCCTTGATTGGACGGGGATGACCGGCCTGTTTCTGGTCGGGTTCGTGGGCGGCATGGTTTCCGGCTTCATCGGTTCGGGCGGCGCCTTCGTGCTGACGCCCGCCATGATGACCATGGGCGTGCCCGGCATCGTCGCCGTGGCCAGCAACATGTGCCACAAATTTCCCAAGGCGCTGGTGGGGGCCTATAAGCGGGCCAAATACGGTCAGGTCGATGTGAAGCTGGGGCTGATCATGGGCGTTTCAGCCGAGGCGGGCGTGCTGTGGGGCGCGCATCTTCAAGAACTGATCAAGGCCGCCTTCGGCGACACCGGATCGAACCTTTACGTCAGCTTCGTCTTCGTGGTCACCCTGGCCATCGTCGGCACTTTCGTGCTGAAGGACGCCTATAAACAATACAAGCTGGGACCGGCGGGCAATGACGAGAAGCCCACCAAGTTCGCCCTGTGGGCGCGCACCATCAACATCCCCGGCACCATGGTCTATTTCAAAAGCATCGACGCCAAAGTGTCGTGGTTGGTTACCGTGCCGATGGGATTCTGCACCGGCCTGTTGGCCGCCACCATCGCGGTGGGCGGCTTCATCGGCGTGCCCTCGATGATGTACGGGCTGGGCGTTCCCTCGCTGATGGCCTCGGCCACCGAACTGGTCATCGCCTTCGTCATGGGCCTGGGCGGCAGCATCAAATTCGCGCTGTCGGGTTATGTCGACATCCGCTTGGCAATGATCATCCTGGCCGGATCGCTGTTCGGCATCCAGATCGGCGCCATCGGCACCACCTATGTCAAACCCTTCATGATCAAGCTGGTCATGGGGCTGATCATGGTAACCGTGCTGTTCTCGCGCCTGTTCGTGATCCCGGTCTATCTCAGCCAGTTGGAGATGATCGCGCCCATGAGCGCCGAATTGTCGAACGCCTTGAAGTCGATCAGCTTCTGGATCATGGTTTTTGCCCTGTTCATGGGCGCCTCCGTCATCTTGAAGGCGATCTGGAGCGGCATGAAGGAAAGTCGGCAACTGCAAGCCGCATAGGGAGAATGCGTCATGATGGATCAGCTGTCGCCCACCGGGCGTTTCGAGCGCATTTTGCTGGCCACCGACGGCTCGGAATTTTCCCTGGGCGCCGAACGCGTAGCCATCGAGATGTGCGTCAAGAGCGGCGCTTCGCTCACCGTGACCACTTCGGTTCTGTCCAGCCCCGAATTCGACACGATGGGGGCCGCCGACGCCATGGCCCAGAAGGAAGCCGAGGCTGAAGCCAATCTGAACCGGATCGAGGCCGAAGCCACCAGCCGTGGCATTGCCTGCAGCAAGGTCATCCGCTTTGGCGACGATCCCTACAAGGACATCCTGGCCGAATCGGAACATATCAATGCCGACCTGATCGTGGTTGGGCGCAGAGGACGGCGCGGCCTGGCCCGCCTGATGCTGGGCGACGCCACGCTGAAGGTGATCTCGATGGCCAAATGCAGCGTCATGGTGGTGCCCAAGGCGGCCAGGATGTGGCAGAGCCGGGTGTTGCTGGCGACCGACGGCTCGCGCTCGTCGGACGCGGCAGCCGTGGCGGCGGGGCGCGTCGCCCATTGCTGCCAAACCCCCGTCACGGTTTTGTCGGTGGAAGTGCCCGGCCATTCCGCCGAGCGCCAGGCCGAAGCGCGCCAGATCGTGCAGCGCGTGGCTAGGCTGTTGAAGGAAGGCGGCGTCGAGGCCGAACCGCTGGTCGAGCGCGGCGACACGCATCATGTGGTGCTGGACGCGGCGCGCGAGAAAGGTTGCGACCTGATCGTCATGGGCAGCCATGGACGCACCAGCCTGGGCCGCCTGCTGCTGGGCAGCAATTCCGAACGCGTCATCGGCCGGGCCGAATGCCCGGTGATGGTGGTGAAGGGCGGCTGAAATGCAACGCCCCTCGCATCCCACCCGTTGTTCCTAAACATGTGGCGCAGCAAAGCCGTGCTGGGCAAAATGGAAATCAAACAGTATTACGGCATTACCCATTGCCTTGACGCTGAGTTGGCGCTGAGTTGCGAAATACAGGGTCGGATTTGAAATCGCTTTGGTTTTTGTCGCCAAGATCGCTGCGGCAAGAACCAATCGCTTACCCATTTCACGGGTGCCAATGATGTCGGCGAATTTTGCGACCAAGTCATCAACCGGCAACCCGTTCGAATCAAGTGCCGGAGCGTTACCACCAAGCATATTCACGCCGCATCCAGCTTCTCGGCCAGCCAGACCTTAATCAGAGACTGATAGGGGACGTCGCGCTTGTTGGCAGCGGTCTTGATGCGTTCGAGCAAATCCACCGGCAACCTCAGCGAAATCGCCTTGGTCGAAGGCATCAGATTGGGCATGCGCACGCGGCTTGCCTTGCTCCAATCGACATGCCCGCTCGAATCATGGCTTTCCCAATAGGCCCGCTCCTCGGCCTCGTTTTTGAATTTGGGCAGTAGATTACGTTTCTTGTTCATAGCGGCCTCGTTCTTTGCGATGCATGTCCCTGGCAGAGATCACGCGTATTCTGGTTCCACCTTCCCGAAGGGTGAAGGTGACATGCAGCAGGCGTGCTTCATGGGTGATGCCCAGCGCATGAAATCGCGTCTCGTCCTGACTATGCCGTGAATCGTCAACGACCAGCAGGGGCTCGTTGAAGAAAATCTGCTCAGCCTCGCTTTGGCTGACGCCATGCTTGGCAGCGCTTTTGCGGGCGTTACCCTCATCCCACTGAAATCCGATCAGCCGTTCGAAATCGATCATTCGTGTATATTGCCATGATATACACGAAAACTCAAGAGCCAACAAAACCGGCTGATGCCGCTTCCCCCACCGCCGCCCACACTTTGTCCAACTGCGCTTCTGAAATGCAGTAAGGCGGCATGAGGTAGATGGTGTTGCCAAGCGGGCGCAGCAGAACGCCCGAGGCGATGAAACGCTCGTACAATTTGGGGCCGATGCCCGCCAGATAGCCCTGGTCGGAAACCTTCACATCCAGGGCGGCGATGGTTCCCAACCGGCGCACCCGCTCGAACCGCGTATCGTTCTTAAAAGCCGCCAGACGTTTCTCCTGCATTCTGCCCAGCGCTGCCACGCGCTCCAACACAGGTTCCGTCTCCCACACATCCAGATTGGCGTTGGCCGCCGCACAGGCGATGGGATTGGCGGTGTAGGAACTGGAATGGAAGAAGGTCTTGGTTCGATCTTCGGAATAATGCGCTTCAAAGATATCGGCACGGCACAAGGTGGCGGCCAGCGGCACGGCGCCGCCGGTGATGCCCTTGGCCAAACACAGGATATCAGGCGAAATCCCCGCCTGCTCGCAGGCGAACATTGAACCGGTGCGTCCAAAGCCGGTCATCACCTCGTCGGCGATGAACAGCACGCCGAAACGTTCGCAAATGCGCTTCATCTCGGCCAGCACTCTGGGCGCATAGATCAACATGCCGCCCGCCCCCAAGATCAGGGGTTCCACCACGAAACCCGCCACATCGCCCGCCTTGCAGGCCGCTTCCAGCGCATCCAGACAATCTTGCTCGCATCCCTCGGATGGGAAGGGAATATGCGTCACCTGAAACAGCACCGGCTCGTAGGCCTGCGTGAACACGCCCCTGGCGCCCACCGACATCGTGCCCACCGTGTCGCCGTGATAGCCGCCCGCCAGCGCCAAAAATTTAGTGCGCGTCTGGCCCCGGTTGCGCCAATAGCCCAGCGCCATCTTCAGCCCCACCTCAACGGCGGTGGAGCCGCTGTCGGAAAAGAAAACATACTCCAATCCGGCGGGGACGATTTTCACCAGCCGCGCGGCCAAACGTTCGGCCTGTTCATGCGTCAGCGCGGCGAAGATCGTTTGATCGAGCTTGGCGGCCTGATCCTGGATGGCCTTGACGATTGGCGGATAGCAGTGCCCATGCGTGATCACCCACCAAGACGAGATGGCGTCGATCAGTTCAGCGCCATCGGCGCAGCGCAACACCACCCCCGTGGCGCGCTCGATCAGCGGCATCTTTGGATGCAGCGCATGCTGGGTGAAGGGATGCCAGACCCGCGACGTCATGGTACAAAATTCCGCATGTCGAAATTCTCACCAATGGCCTTGGCCAGGTTTTGCGCGGTCAGCGGATCAAGCCAGGGCAATCGCCCCAGGCGCATAACAGCGCCGAAATCGCAGATGCTTTGCTCGCTCGCCTCATTGGCCTCGCCGATGAAGACCATGCCCAAAACCGAAACGCCCCGCGCCCGCAAGGCTTCCAGGCTCAGCAGGCTGTGATTGATGGTGCCAAGCGTCGTGCGGGCGCACAAGACCACCGGCAATTTCCAGCGCTGCAGCAGATCGGCAAACAACCGTTGACTGGAAAGCGGCGTCAGCACGCCGCCCGCCGTTTCGATCACCAACGGGCTGGCATCGGGCACGGCCAGCCCATCGACATCGATCTGAAGTCCATCCCTGGCCGCCGCCAGATGCGGCGATAGGGGCAGGTTCAGGCGATAGGCCTCGGGCAGAATCTTGGCACCCATGCGGGCGGCGAAAGCGCTGTCGGTTTCGCCCTCCAGCCCCGCCTGAACGGGTTTCCAATAGCAAGCCTTGAGCGCGCAGGCCAGCCCGGCGGCGAAGACCGTTTTTCCGATGCCGGTATCGGTGCCCGCGACAACCAGCTTCATGGCGACCAGACCTGGGCCAGATCATCCAACATGCGCCCCATGATCTCTTCATCCACATGCAGCGTGATGGCCAGACGCAGGCGCGACGTGCCCTCGGGCACGGTGGGCGGGCGGATGGCGCGGATATCATGGCCCTTGGCCTGCAGCTTTTTCGCCAGCGCCACGGCGGCGTTGGGCGCTCCCACGATGATCGGCTGAATCTGCGTACCACTTGGCGTGATGCCAATTTTTCGCAAGCGCTGTCCGGTGAAATCCACCAGGGCCGCCAAACGTTCCCGTCTTTGCGGTTGTTCCTGGCACAGCTTCAGGCTGGCCCGCACCACCGAAGCCATCAAGGGCGATGGGGCGGTGGCGAAGATGAAGGGCCTTGCGCGGTTGATCATATAGTCCTTCAAAGGCTTGGCCAGGCAGACCAGCCCGCCCATGGCCCCCAGCGCCTTGCCGCAAGTATGCAGGCAAATCACGTTCTCGGCCCCTTCAAACGCCGACGTCAAACCGCGCCCGCTTGGCCCCAGCACGCCGGTGGCGTGCGCCTCGTCGATCACCAGCATGGCTTGATGGCGGCCCGCCAATTCCATCAATTGGGCAAGGGGGGCGACGTCGCCGTCCATGCTGTACAGGCTTTCCACCGCCAGCCAGACCCGCCCCCTGCCCTTATGCGCCTTCAACGCATCCTCGAAAGCCTGCGGATCGTTATGGGCGACGGATTGGCGCTCGGCCCGGCTCATGCGCATGCCGTCATGCACGCTGGCATGGATCAGTTCGTCGTACAAAATCAGGTCGCCCGCTTGCGGCAAGGTGGCGAACAGGGCGCTGTTGGCGGGAAAGCCCCCCCCGAAATAGATCGCACTTTCGGCGCCGAAGAAACGGGCCGCCTCTTCTTCCAACGTTTCATGTTCTTGATGATTGCCGCGCAAAAGGCGCGAGCCGCCCGCCCCCACCGGCACGCCCTGCGCCAAAGCCGCCTGAACCGCCTGGGCAAGCTCGACCGATTCGGCTAGGGCCAGATAGTCGTTCGAGGAGAAATCATGGCCCAGCCTGGGGGCCAGCGCCCTCAGCCGCCCATCATGCTCCAGGTCCGACAGAGCTTTTCGATAGATTTCCAGCATGCCGATCAGTTACTGGAAAAGCGGCCAACGGTCAAAGATTACTGCCCGCCGACGATCTCGCCGCCCGCTTGCGCCCAAGCCATGATGCCGCCCGACAGGCGGTTGATCTCGCCCGCATAGCCCGAAGAGGCCAGCAGCATGGCCGCCATGCCGCAACGCGCCCCGCTGCGGCAATGGATCAGGATCTTCTTGCCTTCCGCCACCTGGGGAATGGCCGCCGGATTGAAGCGAGACAGCGGCAAAAGGCTGGCTCCCGGGATATGTCCGGCCAGAAACTCGTTTTCCTCGCGCACATCCACCACCACGGCCACGCCTTGGCGCACCCAATCCTGGGCCGTCTGGGCGTCGATCATCTGGATATTGTCGAAAGCCGGAGCCTGTGAAGCGCCAAGATACTGTCTGAACATGGAGGAATGCACCGGTCTGTGGTTTGGATATATATTAGGTAGTTCTTATATTGTAGTCTGTCAAGACCTACCCGCCCTTCATGTGGGATGGGCCGGACCAAAAACAAGAAGGGCGGCCTGCCTTGAGACCGCCCCTCGTTCCATCTGCAAGACGGCGCCTTATTTGGGCGCCATCACCATGACCATCTGACGGCCTTCCATCTTGGGGAACTGTTCGATCTTGGCCAATAGATCAAGCTCGTCCTTCACCCGATCCAGGACCTTGACCCCCAGTTCCTGATGCGCCATTTCGCGGCCCCGGAAACGCAAAGTGACCTTCACCTTGTCGCCTTCCTCCAGGAACTTCTTCATGGCCCGCATCTTGACCTGATAGTCGTTCTCGTCGATGCCCGGACGCAGCTTGATCTCTTTGATTTCGATCACTTTCTGCTTCTTGCGGGCCTCGTTCTTCTTTTTCTGTTCCTCGTATTTGTACTTGCCGAAATCGAGGATTTTGCAGACAGGTGGCTCGGCATTGGGCGACACCTCGACCAGATCGAGTCCGGCCTGCGCAGCCTTTTCCAGAGCTTCACGGATTTGAACGACGCCCAGCATTTCACCGTTCTCATCGACGAGTCGCACGCTGCGTGCGGTAATCTCGCCGTTAATGCGCGGCCCATCCTTAGAGGGCGGCGCGGGCAGTGGTCCTTTAACGATCAGAAACCTCCATCGGTTGCGTTAAACATTCGGCGCACGATCCCGTTACGCCACGTCCCGCCGGATATCGGGCGGGGTCGATTCCGCCTTAAGCATAGCCACAGCCTCATCAAGCGCAAGCACTTCTTGCTTCTCGCCGCCCAGTCGGCGCAGGGCCACCTGACGGTTTTCGGCCTCGCGCTTGCCGACTACCAGCATAAACGGCACTTTTGCCAGTGAATGCTCGCGGACCTTGAGGTTGATTTTTTCGTTGCGCAGGTCGACGTCCGCCTTCAGGCCAGCCTTCTTGAGCGCCCAACGCACCTCTTCGGCATAGGCGTCGCCATCGCTGGTGATGGTGGCGACCACCGCCTGGGTAGGGGCCAGCCATGCGGGCAGCCTGCCCGCGTAATTTTCGATCAGGATGCCGGTGAAGCGCTCGAGCGAGCCGAACAAGGCCCGGTGCAGCATGACCGGGCGGTGCTTGGCTCCGTCCTCACCCACGTAATTGACGTCGAAACGCTCGGTCAGGTTCATGTCGACCTGCAGCGTGCCGCATTGCCAATCGCGCCCGATGGCGTCCCTGAGCACGAATTCCAGCTTGGGGCCATAGAAAGCGCCCTCGCCGGGATTCAGCGTGTAGGCCAGCTTCATATGGTCCAAGGCGCCCTTCAGCGCCGCTTCCAGCTTGTCCCACACATCGTCGGAACCGATGCGTTTTTCGGGCCGGTCCGAGAATTTGATGCGCACCGCATCGAAGCCGAAATCCTTGTAGATGTCCAAGATCAGATCGACCACCTTCTTGCACTCGTCTTCCATCTGATCGAGCGTGCAGAAGATATGGGCGTCGTCCTGGGTGAAGGCGCGCACGCGCATCAAGCCGTGCAAAGCGCCCGAAGGCTCATAGCGATGCACTTTGCCGAATTCGGCCATGCGCAAGGGCAGGTCGCGATAGCTTTTGATGCCTTGCGCGTAAACCTGAATGCCGCCCGGGCAGTTCATGGGCTTGACGGCATAGATGCGCTCTTCCTCGCGGTCGGGAAAGAAGCGGGTGAAGAACATGTTTTCGCGGAACGTGTCCCAATGGCCGCTGGTCATCCACATCTGGCGGTCCATCAGTTCGGGCGTGTTGATTTCCACGTAACCCGCCTCGTCCTGCCGGCGGCGCATGTAATCCATCAGCGTGCGAAACAGGGTCCAGCCCTGGGGATGCCAGAAGACGGCCCCCGGCGCTTCTTCCTGGAAGTGAAACAGGTCCATCTCGCGGCCCAGGCGGCGATGGTCACGCTTTTCGGCCTCTTCCAGCATGGTGGTATAGGCGGTCAGCTCTTTTTCGCTGGCCCAAGCAGTGCCGTAAATGCGCGACAGCATGGCATTCTTGGAATCACCCCGCCAATAAGCGCCCGCCACTTTCATCAGCTTGAAGGCCTTGCCCAACTTGCCGGTGCTGGGCAGATGCGGGCCACGGCACAAATCCATCCAATCGCCCTGGCGATAGATGGAAATCGGCTGACCATCCGGGATGGCGGCGATCAGTTCGGCCTTGTAATGCTCGCCGATGCTTTTGAAATGAGCGACCGCTTTGTCGCGCTCCCACTCTTCGCGCACCAAGGGCAGATCGCGGTCCACGATCTGTTTCATGCGCTCTTCGATCTTGGGCAGATCTTCCAGCGTGAAGGGCGTGGCGCGGGCGAAATCGTAATAGAAGCCGTTCTCGATGGCCGGGCCGATGGTGACTTGCGTTCCAGGGAACAGTTCCTGCACCGCCTGAGCCATGACATGGGCCGCGTCGTGGCGGATCAGTTCCAGCCCCTCGGGGTCCTTGGCGGTCACGATGGCGACCTTGGCGTCGCTTGCGATGCGGGTTGAAAGATCGACCAGCGTCCCATCCAGCTTCAGGGCCAGGGCGGCCTTGGCCAGACCAGCGCCAATGCTGGCGGCCAGTTCGGCCCCCGTCACAGCGCCATCGAAGGAGCGGACGGAACCATCGGGAAGGGTAATCGCAACCATGGGCGGAACTCTTGATTTAGAAGGGCTTCAGGACCGCGCAGAGTAGTCCCTTTGGCCGCTCTGTCAAGATTGGGAGGGATATAATTCAAGCCGCGCGGGGCTTCGACCCGTCTTCCCAGGACATCGCCTTGCCGGTGGCTAGGCGATAGGCATATTCCGGGGCCAAGGCAAAACCGCAAGGCCAAACGACCGTGGGCCATTCGTCCAGCCCCACCCGCTTGAATTCGGCAAGATCGTTCAAAGGTTCGGCCCCAGGGGCGCTTTTAACAATCTGGGATAAATCGGCAACACCCTCGTCTCCGTTGCTGAAGCTCATCTTCAGCCGGTAACCATCGAGATAGCTGACCTCTCGAACGGACAGAGGCATTGCCAAGCTCCTACACCAACGGGGCGACAGCGTGGAATCGCTTGCTGGCCCACATTTCAAGCAGTTCATCTTGATGCAATTCCACCCATTCCGCAATCAGGCCCCGCACCCGGGCGGGCAAGCGGCCATCCAGAATGTTCATGGTCCGCAGTTCCACCACGGCCATGAATTCGTTGTATTTCACATGGATATGGGGCGGGTTGTGCTCGTTGAAATACATGAAGATCACGATTCCCAGAAAGCGTGATATTTCAGGCAATGCGCATTTCCCGCTTTAATTGCTTGTCCAGCCTACGTAGAATTGATTGCCTGTCAAGGCAGAAGGAAAGAAATGGGACCAATATACCCGCTTACTCACCTCTGTCGGCGACCACCAAACAGCTTTTCCCGTCCATCACCAGCCGCAGCCGCTCTCAAAAAACACTCTCATCGGGGCTGAACTGGCGCTTGGGGTCCTCGATCTCGATCACCCACTGGTCGGGGTCGATATCCAAGCTGCGGGCGATGTAGGACTCGGTTTTTTCCTCGGGCACCGGATCGTTGCCGGTGGCCTTCATCCAGCCCGAATGCCCCGCCCCGTCCTGAACCTGCGACAGGATGGCGGCGGTGCCGTCAAGATATGTCAATTTCAGAAGAATGCTTCCGGAATCGGCATCGCCACGTTTGCGCACGACGACCGCCGTTGCCGAACGGTCCAACCGCCACAGCAGCGCCTGCACCCACAAGCCGCTTTTCACCCGCGCCATGCCGCTTCCTTTTCATTCTTGAATTCATCCACTATAATCCAAACATGCACCAAGGGAAATCGCACCCCGAAAAGGCCAAAGAGCAACGGGAACGACATGTTCGAACTTATACCGCCTGACGCCCGCAGTTCGATCCGCATCATGTTGGTCGAACCGGATGTGCAATTGCGCAACAATTTGCGCCAAGCCCTGATGGGGGCCAATTTCCGCAATGTGATGGACTACGGCACCATCGAGAAGATGAAGCCCGACTTTGATCGCGAAGCGCCCGATCTATTGTTCATCGACGCCCATACGCCCGGCGGCGACGCCTGCGAACTGGTGCGCAACGTCCGCTTCAACAAGGGCGTCAACAACCCCTTCATGTCGATCGTCCTGACCGTCTGGCAAACCAAGATCGAAGACATCGAAAAGCTGGTCAATACCGGCGCCGATCACATCATTCTGAAACCGGTGTCGCCGCAGGTGATGTTCAAGCGCATCGAGGCCTTGATCGAGCGGCGCAAACCCTTCGTCGCCACTTCGGGCTATATCGGACCCGACCGCAGGCGCGGCCCGCGCGAAGGCACCGAAGTGCCGCATTTCCATGTGCCCAACACGCTGAAACTGAAGGCGGCCAAGCGCAAGGTGGATACCGGACAGTTGCAAAAAGCGGTCGATCTCGCCCTGGGGCGAATGAATGAAGAAATGGTGGTTCGCTTGGCCTTCCAACTGGCCTTCCAGGCCGAACGGCTGGCGCCATTGGCCGAAAGCGCTTCCAAGGAGGCGCCCTTCGCGCTCAAGGACCTGAAATGGGCCTTGATGGAATTCATGCATCGCATCGACGAGGAAAGCAACGCGCAGATCGTCAAGCTGGCCAATACGCTTGCCGAGACGGCGGATCGCATCGGCTTGGCCTTTCCGGGCGTTCCCGAGGGCAAGGAAATCGAGTTGCTCAGAAAATTGGCCCAGGCGATCAATATCGGACTGCGCAGCGCAGCCTCGCCCGATGAATTGGCCAGCCAGGTCAACGCCGCCATCGAGAAATCCGAAAAGCGCAACAAGGCCAAGAGGGAGGCGGCAGCCATCGCCCGCCAGACGCAGGCCACCGTGGCTCAGGCAAACGCCCAGGGATTATGAGCTTCATCCTTCACCCCAGGCTGGAAGCCGACACCGTGCCGGTTAAAAACCTGGGACTGTCGCGCCTGCTTATGATGAACGATCAAACATGGCCTTGGCTGATCCTGGTTCCCGAGCGGGCGGATGTTCGGGAAATCCACCAGTTGGTTCCGGCGGATCGCTTGGTCCTGATCGAAGAGATCGCCTATGTCGGCGAAATCCTGGAGCGGCTTTTCAAGCCAGCCAAGATCAACGTGGCGGCGTTGGGCAACATGGTGGCGCAACTGCATGTCCATGTCATTGCCCGCTTCGAGAACGATCCCGCCTGGCCCAAACCGGTCTGGGGCGCCTGCCCGCCCGCCCCCTTCGCGCCGCAAGCGCTCCTGGACAGGCTAAGAGCGCTGCACGAGGTTTTTGACCGATGAAAATCGTTTCGGCGTTTTTCGCGGCTATGCTGCTGGCGATCTCGGCGGCAAAGGCGCAAGACATCAAGCTGGGCGCAGATTTCGGCCCCGAAGGCTGGGGATACCGCATCAACTATCCCGTCGATTGGATCAAGGTTGAACCCACCGACTATTCGGTCGTCTTCAGCGGCCGCGAGGGAACGGCGGCCTACAACACGACGGTCAGCATCCAGAATGTGCATACGCAAGATTCCAAGGACAAGCCTGCCGCCGTGATGGGCGAAATGGCCCGGCTTGAAGGGCGCATGCAAGATCAGACCTCGGGCTTGGAAGTGCTGACCCGCCATCCCTTCGTTTATGAAAAGGGCGGCGTGAAAATCACCGGCGGCCAGATGGTGGCGGAATTCTCCAGGCGCGGCGACACATTCAGGCAATGGATCGTCATCCTGCCCAGACCGAAAGCCCCCGTCTTGCATGTCTGGATTTTCACCGGCCCCGCCGAGGACTTCCCCCACGCCCTGCCCACCGCAAAGGCGATGCTGAATAGCCTGACGATCAAGGGGGAGTAACTTCCCCCCTACTCGATGCGGCCCAGCACGCGGGCCAGAACGATGTACAGTTTGCCGACTTCGGACGCCGTGAAGGTGGCGGTCAGAACGTCGGCGCGGTCGGCGGCCTTGGCCCTGGACAGCAGATTCTCGAACTCGTTGACGTAGCGCACCACATAGTCGCGGAACTGCCCGTCATCGGCCACCTTGCGCCTTGCCGCATCGATCTTGCCGCGATCAAGCTGCTTTAAGAGACGGCGCACGAAAATGGCCTGATCGCCCTTCTGGAAACGACGCCATGTGTCGTCATCGATGTCGGGTTGCATCAGGCGCGCCACATCGACGGCCAAGGATTGCAGGCGCTCGACCACGAAGGCGGCTCCTTGCAGGAAGGTTTCCAGCCCCACTTCGGAGCGCATCTGTTTCAAGGAAGCGGCCTGCTGGGCCGCCGCGTCCGAGGTGCGGATCAACTCGCCCACTTGGCGTTCGAAGACGCCGCCCAGTTCCTGGGCCTTGGCGGCAACGCGGTCGCCGGTGGCAAACAATTCGCCGGTCTGCGATTTGAGCTTGCCGTAGACGTCTTCCACTTCGCGCACGGCGCCCTCGGCGGTGTTGCCAAGATCGGCCGCTTGGCGGCGGAAACTTTCTCCGGCGGCGCGCACATGCGCCACCGCGCGCTCGGACGATCCCACCAATTCGCGCATACTTTGACGCAGCATGTCGTTGACGGCGGCCACATTGGCCGAAGTGCGACCAGCGCTTTCGCCGAAATCCTGGCTGGACTGGCGCAGCATGTCGGACAGGCTGCGGCCTTGCATATGGGCTTGGTCCGAAGCCTCGGCGACATCGTGCGACTGCTGGCGCAGCGCCTCGTTGAAGGCCTTGAGCAAGGCCAGCGATTCGCCCGAGACGCGCGACAGCGATTCGCTTTGACGCTCGATCTGCGATCCGGCCTCCTTGACCTGTTCTTCCGCCTGATCGGCCACATGGGCCAAGGCCTCACCCTGTCGCTTCAGGGTTTCGCCCACGGTTTGCAGCCTGGAGGTGGCCGTATCGGACAGTTCGGCCAATTGCTGGGTGCGCCGCTCCAGCGATTCGCCCATCACATTGGTGCGCGTCGCCGCCTGTTCCGCGGCATCCACCATTTCCGACGCCCGGGTGCGCAAGGCTTCGCCCAAGGCCTCAAGGTCGAAGGCCACCCGGCTGGAGGTGGTGGTCAGTTCGCTGGTCGAGCCGCGCAACACTTCTCCAATCGCCTTGATCCTGGCCATCGCCTGATCGGAGGTGGCGGTCAGATGGCGCGACTGCTGGGCCAGCGAGGATTCCGAGAGTTTGGCTTGCGCCGACACCACATTGGCGATGTCCTCCAGCTCCTGGGCCTGCTTCTTCAAGGTGGTGCGTATCTGCTCGGCCAAACGGTTCGACTGATCGCCGCCGCGCGACAATTCCGAAATCAGCTCCTTCATGGAGGTGGACAGATCGCGGCTTCTGGCGGTCAGGCGCTCGTCCGCCTCGGCCAGCAGCTTGGCCTGGGCCTGATAGCTTTCGCCTAGGCTTAGCATGCCTGCATTGGCCTTTTCCGTGCTGGCGTTCAGTTCGTCGGCCCGAGATTGCACCAGCCCGCCGATTTCCGTGATGCGTTCCTTGGCGTCGGCGCTGGCCTCTTCGAGGGCGCGCTTCGAGCGGCCAAAAGATTCCTCGATTGAGCGGAAACGCTCCAGGGCCGTATCGCTGGCTTGGCCCAGTTCCCGCGACTGGACCGACACGGCTTCTTCCACGATCTTCACGCGGCCCAGAACGCGGCCCGAAACCTGCTCGATCGCCTCGACCTGCCGACCCAGCATGGCGTCGATGCGCTCGCCCGTTTCGCCGATCCTGCGGCCCACCTCGTCAAGCGACAAGGCGCGCAAGTTCAAAAGCTCATTCGACTTGCCGGTATCTTCGGCCAACTTGGCGCTAAGCTGCCCCACATGCTGGGCCGCCGTGGCGCAAGACGCCACCAACTTGCCCGACTGCTCCTCGATGGCGCGGGTAATCGTCTGGGCTTCGCGGCCAGCCACTTCGGCGGCTTTGGACAGGCTTTCCTGCTGCTGGCGCGTCAGTTCGGAAATCGCGCGCGTGCGGCTCTCGGCTTCCAGGCCCGCCTGGGTCAGGTTTCCGGCCAGCGTGCGCAGCAAGCCCTCGGCGTCGCGCACGCGCAAGGCGGCCGCGTCCGAAGCCGACGACACTTCGCCCACCTGATGGCGCAGCATGGCCTCGGCCTCTCTGGCCCGGCCCGAAGCCGCCTCGGCCACGCCGGAGAATTCGCGCACATGTTCGCCCAGCACGCGCACCGCCGTTTGCGCCCGTTCCTCGACCGATTGCGCGGCCCCCGACAAATCGTCGGTATGGCGCTTCAACTGATTGCCAACCGCTGCCACGTCCTGGACGGCGGAATTGACGGCACGCGTCAGCTGAGAGGCTTGGCGGGCCAGCGAATCGGCAATCATTTTGGCCCTGGCCTCGCCCTCCTCGTCGGGATAAAGCAGCAAACCCAGGCGCTGTTCCAGATTGCGCAGGTTGGCGCTTTGCCCGCCCTGGCGCTCGAACTGAAGCAAGATAAGCCACAAAAAGGCCGCAGGCAGGGCGACGCCGCCCAGAAGCCCGCCGAATTCGTGCGGCAGCATCGAAAACAGGTTGGAGAAGCCTACCGATTCCTGAACATAGGAAAAGGCCAGAGCGAACCAGAACAAGGTGACGCCCAAGCCGCCCCAAACGCGCAAGCGGCGCGACCGGTCGGCCCTTGTCGCCCGCCAGTGCTGGGAATGGGAACCCGAAAGCGCCAGTTGCTCTTGCCGATGATCCTGCGAAGGCGACGCTGGTTCAGCGGGCAGCACGGAAGGGACCGGTTCGGGCATGGGGTCGGGGGGAGGGGCGACGGCCGCCTCGGCTTGGGAAGGCTGGGAATTGCTGGGCGCAGCCTCCCCCGCCAACGCCTTTTCGGCGTCGTAGGCGATTTTCAGCGGACTGGTGCCCATCCCTGGGCGCGGACGCAATTCTTCGGCCATCATTTTTCCTTTTGAATCGTCCAAGGGTCCGACTCTTCCCCTTATGCGTCAATGAATTTCTGCTATAACCCGGCTGCCACAAGACCTGGGCCACATTCGGATATAACCCACAGAATGATGGGCGGCTTGTATCCCCTGGAAGGTCGTCCCACTTTAAGACGATAGGGGAAACCTGACATCGCGATCTTTTCAGCCAACAGCCAGTCATGACCGACATTTGTTCAAACAGACGACCGCAAGACGCCGGCCCTGAAAATTGCGGCGATATCGACATGCGCATCACCCGCGACGGCGCCTGGCTGTACAAAGGGTCGCCGATAGGACGCAAGGAAATGGTCTGCCTGTTCGCCCAGGTCCTCACCCGCAGGCAAGACGGCAGCTATTGGCTGATCACGCCCGCCGAAATGGCCCGCATCGAGGTGGAAGACGCGCCTTTTCTGGCCGTCGAACTGTTTTCCTGCGGATCCGGCCGCGACCGCGTGGTCAGCCTGCGCACCAATGTCGATGAGTTGGTGACCGTCGATTCGGCCCATCCTTTGCGTCTGGCCCCCGACCCCAGGAGCGGCGAACCCGTTCCCTACGTGCTGGTGCGCGACGGACTGGAAGCCAAGCTGTCGCGTCCGGTATATTACGAGATGGTGTCGCTGGGGCACGAGGAAGAAAGCGAAGAGGGAACCCGGTTCGGTCTATGGAGCAGCGGAACGTTCTTCCTACTGGGCAGTCTGGACGATGCGTAGTGGATCCTGGCATCTACACGCGCCCCTTCCTTTATGACCGTTTGGCAAGCAACAAGCCCGGCCAGCGCCGGTCTCCCGGCCTTGACGCCGCAGGGCGCGGCGACGCCGACCTCAATCCCGGCATGGCCCTGCCCCCAACCCTAAGGCCAGCCGCCGTGCTGGTGGGATTGGTCGAGCGCACCGAAGGTTTCACGGTTCTTCTGACCAGACGCACCGAACATCTGCAACATCATGCGGGCCAGGTCAGCTTTCCCGGCGGGCGGATCGAGGAGCGGGACGCAACACCCGCCCAGGCGGCGCTTCGCGAAACCGAGGAGGAAATCGGCCTTCACCGCTCGCAGATTGACCTGATCGGTCGTTTGGACGATTACATGACCGGCACCGGCTTTTGCGTGACTCCTTTGGTCGGGCTGATCCGCCCCCCTTTCGACCTGCAACCCGATCCGTTCGAAGTGGCCGAGGTCTTTGAAGTCCCCCTGCCCTTCCTGCTTGATCCGGCCAATCACCAAACATGCGAGAAAGAGATCAGGGGCCAACAGCGGCGCTATTTCGCCATGCCCTATGGCCGCCATTACATCTGGGGCGCCACGGCTGGTATCTTGATGAATCTGTACGAAGTCTTGCGATGACGAAGCCCCAAAAGATCCGCCTGGATCAGTTGTTGGTCGAACGCGGGCTGGTGGAAAGCCGCGCCAAGGCCCAGGCCCTGATCATGGCGGGACTTGTCTTGTCTGAAAGCAGGCGGCTGGACAAACCGGGCATGACGTTGCCCGCCGATACGCCCCTGGACCTCAAGGGCCAGGAACATCCCTGGGTGTCGCGCGGCGGCCAGAAACTGGCGCATGCGCTGGCCCATTTCGCCATCGACCCCAAGGGCTGGCTAGCGATCGATGTCGGGGCCAGCACGGGCGGCTTTACCGACGTGCTGCTGCAAAGCGGGGCGGCCAAGGTGCATGCCGTCGATGTCGGCCATGGGCAACTGGCCTGGAAGTTGCGCAACGATCCGCGCGTGGTGGTGCAAGAGCGCGTCAACGCCCGCCATCTGTCGCAAGCCGAGGTGCCCGATCCGGTGGATATGGTGGTGTGCGACGCCAGCTTCATCGGGCTGGAAACCATCCTTCCCGCCCCCTTGGCCCTGACCAAGCCGCAGGCTTGGCTGGTCGCCCTGATCAAACCGCAATTCGAGGTCGGCAAAGGCCGGGTCGGCAAGGGCGGCGTGGTGCGCGACCCCGCTTTGCATTCCGAGGTCTGCCAGCGCATCCAAGATTGGGTGAACGGCCTGCCCGGTTGGCGGGTGGCGGGGATCGAACCAAGCCCGATCCTGGGACCCGAGGGCAATGTCGAATTTCTGTTGGCGGCCAGGAAGGGCAACGGCTAGCCTGGGACAAACAACGCATCAGGAGCGACGCCGCCATGCCCCAGCCCGATCACATCGTCCGCATTCCCCTGCCCGCCCAAGAGAGTTTGGACGACGACCTGCGGAAATATTTCGGCAAATGCCAAGAAAAGCTGGGGATGATCCCCTACGTGCTGCAAGCCTATACGGCCCGGCCCAACAAATTGCGCCACTTCATCAGCTATTACAACGAGCTGATGCTGGCTGAATCCGGCCTGTCCAAGCTCGAGCGCGAGATGATCGCGGTTGCCGTCTCGTCGCATAACCGCTGCTATTACTGTCTGGTTGCTCACGGCCAAGCCGTGCGTCAACTTTCGGGCGACCCGCAATTGGGCGAGATGATGGTCATGAATTACCGGGTGGCCGACTTGTCGCCCCGCCAGCGCGCCATGCTGGATTTCGCCTGGAAGCTGACCAGCGATCCGCAAAGCATCCAGGAGAACGACCGCCAGGGACTGCGCGATGTCGGTTTCAGCGAATCGGACATTTTCGACATTTGCGACGTGACCGCCTTTTTCAACTACACCAACCGCATGGCGCACGGGCTGGACATGATGCCGAACCCCGATTACCACGCCATGAGCCGGTAGACGCAACCTTAAATGATATCTAGATAATATATCACCCTACTGAATCGTCACAGTTTTCACCCTGGCGGAGCACCTAATTGCGGCAGATCAAATCAACCCCTTGCAACAACGGGAGAAAATGCGTAGATTGGAACATCGTGTTCTAGAATGGAACGCATGGGGGCAGATATGAAAATTGCACCATTAGACAGCCCACCCCGGACAGTGCAGCGGCAAGAAGCCGTAAAGCCTGATCCTATGCCACAACCGGAAGCCAAGCATGCCGATGCTGGATTGGGCTATATCAGCCCTGTCATCCACGTCGACAGCGAAGCGGGCGTTGCCATCTTGCAATACCGCGACAACTCTTCCGGCGATGTCACCGCTCAGTTTCCTTCCGAGACGGTGGTCAAGCGTTACCGCGAAGGAGAGGTGATCGCCCATCAGGGGCAGAACACTTCTTCGGATTCCCGCGCCGGCTCGTCCGGCGGAGAAACCAGCGCGGCGCCCACACCAGCGCCTTCGACGGGTGATGGCGGCGGCAGTGGCGGAACGTCTTCCGAGGGCGGATCTTCCGGCGGCGACAGCAGCGCCAAGAGCTAGGCTTACGCCTTTCCTAGCAAGAAGTCGCCTGCAGGCTCTGGCCTGCGGGGCGGTTGGCGTTTGTCTTTCCACAAGACAAGCATGGCCTGAGGCTGGCGGGCACTTCAAGGCCCGCCCGGTTCATGAGCGGCGCATCCAAAAGCAGGTCGTCCGTTATGCCGTCGGCCGCCACCTTGCCCTCGTGCAGAATGATCGTGCGCGGGCAAAGATCGCGCACCAGTTCCAGATCGTGGCTGACGATGATCTTGCTATGCGAGAATCCCTTCAGCAGCTCGATGATCTGGCGGCGTCCCTTGGGGTCCAGCCCCGTCGAAGGTTCGTCCAGCAGCAAGATTCCGGGCGACATGGCCAGCACGGCGGCAATCGCCACCCGACGTTTTTCGCCACCCGACAATTGATGCGGCGCTCGTTCCCTCAGATGCCAAGCACCCACTTGCTCCAGGCATGACTGAACTCGGCTGGCGCAGTCTTGCGCCTCCATGCCGAAATTCAGAGGCCCGAAAGCCACGTCTTCGAACACGCTGGGCATGAAAAGCTGATCGTCCGGATCTTGGAAGACCGTGCCCACGGCTTGGCGCACATGAGCCAGCGTTCCCGGACCGACCTTGACGTCGCCAACTGCGACATGTCCGCTTTCCGGCAGTAAGATTCCGTTCAGATGTTTCAGCAGCGTCGTCTTGCCCGCCCCGTTGGCGCCCACCACGGCGACGGACTCGCCGTGCCCAATCTCGAACGACACGCCATCGAGAACCGGCCCGCCGCCAGGATAGGCGAAACGCACATCCTGAACGCTGATCTTGTGATGGCTCATGGCAAGACTTTCAAGATCGCGTGGCCGATCCAGGGCGCCGGATGCAAGAAGCGCAAGGCGCTCACAAGGCAAAGCCAGAAAATCAAGAAACGCCAATCCCGACCTGTGAAGGACAGGCCAGAAAGGCTGCGGATGTCGCCGTCGAAGCCGCGCAGCAACATGGCAAGATGGACGCGCCTAGCCCGCTCCAGCGAGCGCAGAAGCAGTTGGCCAAGAATGGCCGCAAAGACGCGCCAAGAGGGCGGCTTGGCATTCGCCGAACGCAGACGAAAGGCCAGATAGGTCCGCCCGGCCTCGTCGGCCAGCAAGAAGAGATAGCGGTAAAGCCCCTGCATCTGGGCCACGAAAACACGGGGAACGCCCAGCCGCTCGGCGGCCATGCTCAGTTTCGGAATGTCCGTCGTCGCCACCAGCAGCACCAGGGCGCTGATGGTCAGCAGGCCGCGCAGCAGAATCGAGGCGAAGGAAATCCAGCCGCCGGAAATCGCTGCGCCGCCAAGCGTCAGCAAGGGCTGGGTATCAAGCAGCGGATTGAACAGGCCAACCATGGCGGCAAAGGGGGCAACGGCCAGGACGCGCCTTGCGACCAAACCGGCGGGCACCCCCGAGCGCGCCCACAAAAAGATGGGAAAGGCGAAAAATGGCAATTGCTCGCCCAACGCATATTTATCCAACGACACCACGGCCAAGGCAAAAGCCAGAACCGCAATCAACTTGGCCCTAGGATCAAGATCGTGAATGGGAGACTGCGCCCTGGCCCAGCGGTCCAGCGTGCCTAGATCGCCGGGATGGGTGGCGCAACCGGCCCCCATCAGGCGGCTTCGGGGCGGCGCTTCAGCAGCAGCCCGGCCAAAATGGCGAAGGCCAGCACGATCAGCCCGCCCACCAATCCCGAAAGCGTGGTTCCGGCATCGGGATGAACGAATGCGCCATCATCGCTTTTGGCTTCTTCCGGCGCCGGAAAATTGTAATCAGGCAGGAAGGACAGTTTTTCCTGAAGGCTGGCGGCCGCCTGATGCAGGCTGCTAGAGGCCCCCGTCAATGTTGCTTCCTCGCCGGTCAGCTTGGCGATCGACCATTCCAGGCCATCGGGATTGGACGAAGCGAACCACGAAAACAAACCGCCCGAAACCATGGCCAGGACCGCCAGAGCCGCCAGGGCGCGCTTGCCCGCCAGCAGGCCGGTCGGCGTCGATTGGCTGCGGGGCAAGATGCCCGGTTCGGCGCGCGTGATCAGTTCGATGACTGCCAGGGTGATCAGCCCCTCGCCGATGCCGATGGCCAGATGAATGGGCTGCATGGCCAGCATGAAGGCGGCAAGCGGCAGTTCCGCAATGCCTGACACCGCCGTCTGGACCACCACGCCAAAAGCTCCCAGCTGCAGCGCCAAAATGGCCGCCATCCAGGTGACGGCGCGGCTCATGCGGCCCTTGGCCAGCGGCTTGTAGATGAAAGGATAGACGACGTAGCAGGCCAAGAAACCCATGTTGAAGATATTGGCCCCCAGGGCCAGCAGGCCGCCATCGGCAAAGAACAGGGCTTGAACGGTCACCACCGAGGCGATGGTCAGGAAACCCGCATGCGGCCCCAAAAGAATGGCCAACAAAAGCCCGCCCGCGAAATGGCCGCTAGAGCCGGTGCCGGGAATAGCGAAGTTCAGCATTTGCACGGCAAAGACCAGAGCGCCCAGAATGCCCATCAACGGCACCTGGCGGTGGTCGAGCGAGCGCTTCATCTTGTTCGAGGCGACGGCGATGGCAACGCCCGTGGCGGCCCACATGGCCCCGCCCACGGCAGGTGAAAGCAGCGCATCTGCCATATGCATGAGAACACCGCGTATGAAGAAATCAAAAATCGTATGACGAAATCTATCCCACCCATCCGGGGGGCGTCAAGGCGTGATCGCAAAGTTAGAGCTACTGTATGATTCGAGCTTAAGTCCTTAGAGAAAATAGTTGTTTGTAGTTAAGCCCCCTCAATTTATAAGGAGAGAAATTTGGGGGCATGCAAAGGGGATCTGGCGTGCGCAGAAGGCTTGGCTTGCTGCTGTTGGGCATCGTCGCCATTTCGACCTTGCTGGTCGGAGGGGGTGTGGCTTACGTCGCCCGCACGAACCTGAACGCCAGCGCCGAGCAGCGTCTGGCCGCCGTCCAGACACAGTTGCGCGACAAGTTCCATACGTTGGACGTCCTGATTTCGGAAGAAGAGAATCTTCTGAACCAGCGCCTGCAAACGGTGATGCCGCAGTTGGCCGAAGAGCTGCTGCCCTGGGAAGGAAACCAGCAGGCGATTCCCGTTGAAACGCTGAACGCGCTGTCCTTGAAATACGGTGCCGATCACATTTACCTGATCGACCGCAACGGCGTCATCCTCAATAGCAATTTCAAGCCCGACGTCGGCCTTGACCTGAAATCGATCAGCGAGGGGCTTTGGAAACTGCTGAACAGCATTTATGGACAGGGCAAGGTCGTCTCTGATCGCTACAGCGTGTCGATCAAAACCGGCATCTTCAGGAAATACGCTTATTTCAGCCCGGTGGGAAAATCCTACATCGTCGAAGTTTCGCATGATCTGCTGCCGCACTTGAAACGGGCGCGCTCGGAGCGCTTCGTCGAATTTCTGTTCCGCGACATGTTCAATCTGACCGCCTCCGAAGGAGACGGCATTCGCGAAATCGACATCCTGATCGCCAACAAGCAGGGCACTTGGTCCCTGCTGGAACCGGGACGAAGCCTTGAAAGCGCCATCTCCAAAGCCCTGCTCGCTTCCGCCGATGGCAAGCTGCGCCGACAAAAGGGAAACCTGATCGAGGTTTACGAACGCTCGGACCGCGTGGACGAGAATCATGGGCCCACGGAAACCATCGTCACCAAGGTCGTTTACGACATCAGCGATATCCAGGCCCTTTCGATCAAATTCGCCTGGACGGTTGGGCTGTTCTCGATCGTCTGCGCGCTGGCCGCCTTCGCGCTGGCCGCTTGGTATTTGGAAAAGGCCATGATCAACCCGATCATGGGCATCACCGGACGGCTGCAAGGCATTGCCGATGGGCTTTACAGCCGCCTTCCAACCAAGGGCTTCGCCGAACTGGCGCACATTTCGGACACCATCAACCTGATGCAAGACAGGATCGTCGCCCGCGAGAAGGAAGCCAGAACGCTGGCCCAGAATCTCGAACAACTGGTCGAGGATCGCACCGCCGAGATGCGTGACGCCATGACGGCGGCCAAGAACGCCAACCGGGCCAAGTCGGATTTCCTGGCCACCATGAGCCACGAAATCAGAACGCCCCTGAACGGCATCTTGGGCATGAGCCATCTGCTTCTTCAATCCCCACTGAGCAAAGAGCAAAAGGCCCAGATGGAGATGCTGAACAGTTCGGCCAAGGGACTGTTGACCATTCTGGACGACATTCTGGACCTGACGAAACTGGAAGCCGGGCGTTTGGAATTCGAGACCATTCCCTTCCACCTGCCCAGCCTGTGCCAGGACGTGTCGGGGCTTTTCGAAGCCAGCGCCAAAAGCAAAGGGCTGACCCTTGACACGATTTTGGACAAGGGCGTTCCGGAATGGGTGGCTGGCGACCCGGTGCGCCTGCGCCAACTCTTGATGAATCTGACCGGCAACGCAGTGAAATTCACTGAAAGCGGATCGATCAAAATCCATGTCGGCGCAACGAAGATCGAAAGCGACAAGGCTTGTCTTGAATTCTCGATCCAGGACACCGGCATCGGCATGGATGAAGCGGCCAAGGCCAAGCTCTTCCAACCCTTCACCCAGGCGGACTCGTCGATCGCCAGACGCTATGGCGGCAGCGGGCTGGGGCTGATCATCTGCAAGCGCCTGATCGAAGCGCAGAACGGCCAAATTGGCGTCGAAAGCGAACCGGGACAGGGAAGCCGTTTCTGGTTCAGCCTTCATTTCCAACTGGCGAGGCCCCAGGAATCCCTGCCCGTCGCCGAGGCGCATGCCACTCAGCCCGCTTTGAAGATTCTGCTGGCCGAAGACAACCCGATCAATCAGCGCGTCGCCCTGGGCTTGCTGGCGGCGGGGGGACATCAGGCCGAAGTGGCCTTCAACGGGCGCGAAGCCATCGAACTGGCCATGAACAAGAATTTCGATCTGATCTTGATGGATATCCAAATGCCCGAGATCGACGGGCTGGAAGCAACGCGCACCATTCGCCGTCTGCCGGCGCCGCTTGGCCAAATTCCCATCATCGCCCTGACCGCCAACGCCATGCCCAGCGACGTCGAACGCTACATGGCGGCGGGATTCACGGCGCATGTCGCCAAGCCCATCGAACCGGACGAGTTGGCGAACAGTTTGGCGTTCAGCATGTCGAAGGCAAAGGATGCCGCCCCGGTTGCCCAGGACAAGCCGGATACGCTGGCGACCTTGTCGAAATATCTAGGCACCAACGCCATCGTGGAATTGGGCGAGCTATTCCTGAGCACCGGAACCAGGGATTGTCAGGCGCTTCGCAACCTGGCCCATGAGGGGCCGCTTTCGGACATCCGCTATTACGCCCACGATCTGAAAGGCATGGCCGCCTATATTGGCGCCAGCGAACTCAGCGACCTTACGATGCGCATCGAGTTGGCGGCCAACGAAGGGCGCGAAGCCGAGGCCAGGGAGCTGATCCAAGACATGCCAGATGCCTGGATCGCCGCCGTCGTGCGTCTGGACGACCTGATGGAAACCGGCCGCCAGTCCTAACTTTTCGGGACGCTGTGCAGATGCTGGTGGGCATGGCTGTGCCCATGATCGTGGGTATGGGCATGATGGCCCTTCTCGCCTTTGCCGTGATGACTGTGGGTCTGTTCGATGCTGACCGGCACGGCGTTCAACTTGCCGTGGCGCACCCCCGTTTCGGCGCAGATTTCATCGGCAAAGCGTTTGACCTCGGCGGTAGGTCCGCGCAGTACCGTGACTTCCATGCAGTTCTCGTGATCGAGATGGACATGCAGCGTAGACAGCGTCAGGTCGTGATGCGCGTGCTGCGCCTGGGTCAGGCGCCTTGCCAGTTCCCGCTCATGGTGATTGTAGATGTAGGACAGGCTGGCGATGCAATGGCCTTCCGGCCTGCTTGCCTTCAGGCGCTCGGTTTCCAGCGTGTCCCTCAGGATGTCGCGCACCGCCTCCGACCGATTCTGGTAGCCCTTTTGCTGAATGAAGGCGTCGAAACTCTCCAGCAACTCTTCTTCCAGCGAAACCGTGAAACGGTCCATGAGGGGTCTCCCTTGAATTGCCCAGGCGGCGACCCAAGATACCAAGAACGGCGGCCAAAAAACAGCGGCCCTGCAGAAGGAGAGACGCGGTTTGCTAGCATTAACCGCAAAATGGAGCGCAGCGACTAGGCCCAAGGGGCCGCGCGCCAGATGGCGCGGAAGCCAAGTGAGCGGAGCGAACGCCCGGCGACTGAGGGCGGAAGCAACTTCAAAAAAAGGGGCTGGACCCGAAGGTCCAGCCCAAGTGACGCACCAGGATGGAGGAAAAATTCCAAATGGCTCATCGGGCAAGTCCGCCCGACCCGATCAGGCCATCAGGCTGCGCCGGTCCTCCATAATCCGACGCAGAATTGGCGTCATGATCAATTCGATCGCCAATCCCATTTTGCCGCCGGGCACCACGATGGTGTTCCTGCGGCTCATCCATGAATCCTTGATCATCTGCAACAGGTAAGGAAAATCGATCTTGAAGCGGTCGGGCTTCTTGAATCGGATCACGACCAGGCTTTCGTCCAAAGTCGGAATGTCGCGCGCGATGATGGGGTCGGAAGTGTCGACCACGGGCACCCGCTGGAAATTGATGTCGGTCAGCTTGAACTGCGGCACGATGTAGTGAACGTAATCGCTCATGCGACGCAGAATGGTGGCCATGACTTCCTTTTCGGAATAGCCCCTAGTCTGCGTGTCGCGATGAATCTTCTGAATCCATTCAAGATTGATCACCGGCACCACGCCGATTTTGAGGTCGGCATATTGCGCCACATTGACCAAGCTGGTGCAGACGCAACCGTGCAGCCCCTCGTAGAACAATAGGTCGGTCTTGGCGGGCAGAGGTTCCCATGGCGTGAACTCGCCGGCTTGAACGCCGTAATGCTTGAAGGTCTCCGCCTCTTCCTCGTTATGGACATAGAAGCGCCGACGCCCGCTTCCCGTGTCCCCGTAGGAACTGAAACATTCTTCGAGTTCCTCGAACAGATTGGCTTCCGGGCCGAAATGGCTGAAATTGTTGTTGCCCTTGTCGGCAGCGTCAGCCATCGCCTTTTTCATTTCCGAACGCGAATAGCGGTGGTAGCTGTCGCCCTCGATGATGGCCGGTTTGATGTTGTCGCGCCGAAAGATGTGCTCGAAGGCTTCCCTGACCGAACTGGTCCCGGCGCCCGATGAGCCTGTCACGGCGATGACGGGATGCTTTCGCGACATCAGGCGGCTTTCACCTTCAAAGCGTCGCGCCAGCCCGGATACAGTCGGTCGGCGTCGTTGGCGAAACTTTCGAAGGCGCCCCGCAACTCGGCATGATCCCTTGCGTAATCGACCAAGTTGACGCCCGCCAGCCAAGCGTCGTGAGCCTGCCTCAGCGACAAAGCACCCGCGATGGCGCCGTCCTTATGGCCGAAAGCGCCGCCGCCGGACGTTTGGATGATGTTGGTATGGCCCAGATTGTCAAAGAAACCGGGCAGGCGCAACGCGTTCATGCCGCCCGAGATGATGGGCGTGCAAGCCTTCATGCCCTGCCAATCCTGACGATAGTAAAGCCCGTCGGCGATGTCGTTCTCCAGCATGTAGGCGACGATCTTGTCGGAGGGATCGCCTTCCATCTTGCCATAGCCCATGGTGCCGGTATGGATGCCCGATGCGCCTTGCAGGCGGGCCATCTTCATGTGCACCAGCACATTGTAGCCGCGCTTGGACTGGTTGCTGGTCACCATGCCGTGACCGGCGCGGTGATAATGCAGGAACTGACTGGGGAAATTGCGCCTAGCCAGCGTAACCGCCGTCGGGCCGCCCACGAAACCATCGACCAGGAAGGCGACATGGCTGGCGTCGGGGCCGAAGGTTTCCAGGATGTAATGGCCGCGGGCCAGCATTTCGGCAGGGTCGTCGGCCGTGATGTTGGCCGAGAACAATTTCGCCCGACCAGTCTTGTCTTGGGCGCGCTTCATGGAATCGGCCACCAGACGGATGGTTTCCTTCATGGGCGCGAAAACCTGATTGCCCTGCGGCTCGTCGTTCTTGATGAAATCGCCGCCCAGCCAGAAATCGTAGCAGGCCTTGGCGAAGGGTTCGGGACGCAGGCCCAGCTTGGGCTTGATGATGGTGCCCACCACCATGCCGCCATTGGTCTGCGGACGGCCCAGCACGCGCCACATTTCCGAGATGTTGACGGAAGGTCCATCGAACAATTGCAGATAGGCGGGCGGCACGTAAAAATCTTGCATCTTGGCGTATTCGATGTCGCCCATGCCTTGATTGTTGCCGATGGTCAGCGTCAGGAACGACACCATCATGGCGCGCCCGTCGATAATGTTGCGATCGAACAGATCAACGGGATAGGCGATCTTCATCAATTCCTTGGCGGGATCGATCTCGTAGACCAGCGCATCGACGCCGCGCGTGAAATCGTCGGTCGTGCAGACTTCGACATTGGTGCCGGTGGATGATTCGGCGGCGAAATGCGCGGCGGCGGCCAGATAGTCTTCGTTGCCCTTGGGCTTCATGCGATAGGCGCACAAAACGTGACGACCGCCTGCGATCAGGTCGGCCTCCGACAGCTTCAGATTGGCATAACGGCTAGACTGGTCCATGGGAGTCCTCGACGAAGGGTTAGCGACGCATCTTCCCTAGATTCATTGTTCTTGTGTTGCATCTTGCCGCAAGGGAAAGTGTAGGAAAACACACCAATAGGGGTGGCTACAAACTCTTGTGGGTAGGGCCACCTCAACTCTTAAGTAGGAGAAATGGGTGGGCCGCAAAATACGCGGCTTCGCCTACCCGCAAGCCTTGCGGATGGCGTCCATATTTCCTTTGTAATCTGGTGTCTTAAACACTGCGGATCCTGCCACCAGCACATTGGCCCCAGCCGCCACTACCCTGGGCGCGGTGGCGGGCGTAATGCCGCCATCCACTTCAATCTCGATGGGGCGATTGCCGATCATCTTCTTGATGCGGGCGATCTTGTCGACTTGGCTGTCGATGAAACTCTGGCCGCCGAAACCGGGATTGACGCTCATCACCAGCACCAGATCGATCTTGTCCAAGACATATTCGATCAGGCTTTCCGGCGTGGCCGGATTGAGTGAAACGCCCGCTTTCTTGCCGAAGCTGCGCACCAGCTGCAGCGTGCGGTCCAGATGGCGGCCCGCCTCGGCATGCACGGTAATGACGTCCGACCCCGCCTTGGCGAAAGCCTCGACATAGGGGTCGACCGGTTCGATCATCAAATGCACGTCCATCACCTTGCTGGTGTGCGGGCGCAAAGCCGCCACCACCAAGGGGCCGATGGTGATGTTGGGCACGAAATGACCGTCCATCACATCGACATGCACCCAGTCGCAGCCTGCCGCATCGATGGCGCGCACCTCCTCGCCCAGCTTGGCGAAATCGGCGGACAAAATCGACGGCGCAATCTTGACGGCAGGCATGCTCTGTCTCCTTAGGCGTTCCAACAATTACCCGAACTTGGGGTCCAGGCTGCCGTCGGCATAGCGCTTGGCCATTTCGGCCAGCGGAATGGGCTTGATCTTCGAGGCGTTGCCTGCCGTACCGAATTGCTGATAGCGCTCTTCGCACAATTTCTGCATGGCGGCCATGGCGGGCTTCAGATAGGTGCGCGGATCGAACACTTTGGGATCCTCCACAAACACCTTGCGGATCTGGCCGGTGATCGCCATGCGGCAATCGGTGTCGATATTGACCTTGCGCACGCCGTGCTTGATGCCTTCGACGATTTCCTCGACCGGCACGCCGAAGGTCTGCGGCATCGTGCCGCCATACTTGTTGATGATGTCTTGCAGATCCTGCGGCACCGAGCTTGAGCCATGCATCACCAGATGCAGATTGGGCAGACGCTTGTGGATTTCCTTGACCACGCTCATGACCAGCACGTCGCCGGTGGGCTTTTGCTTAAATTTATAGGCGCCGTGCGAGGTGCCCATGGCGATGGCCAGCGCGTCCACCTTGGTCTTCTTGACGAAATCGACCGCCTGAACGGGGTCGGTGACCAGCTTGTCCTTGCTGATCACGCCTTCGGCGCCATGGCCGTCTTCCTTCTCGCCCTCGCCCGATTCCAGCGATCCCAGCACGCCCAGTTCGCCTTCCACCGAAACGCCGACCATGTGCGACATTTCCGAGACCTGGCGGGTGACGTCGACGTTGAAGTCGTAATCGGCCACCGTCTTGCCGTCGGCCTTCAGGCTGCCGTCCATCATCACCGATGAAAATCCGCTCATCACCGCCGACATACAGGTGGCGGGCGAATTGCCATGGTCCTGATGCATGCAGACCGGAATTTCCGGATAGAGTTCGATGGCGCCCAGGATCAGGTGCTTGAGCACGATGTCGTTGGCGTATTGGCGCGCCCCTCGGCTGGCTTGCAAGATGACCGGCGAATCGGTCTTCTTGGCGGCGGCCATGATGGCCAGCAGTTGTTCCATGTTGTTGATGTTGAAGGCGGGCACGCCGTAACCATGCTCGGCGGCGTGATCCAGCAACTGACGCAGTGAAATAAGAGCCATGTGCTTGTTCCTTGTTGAGTGTCTGGTCCGGTGCGTGTTTTTTTATTTACAGGCAAACAGTTTGGCCTTGGCGGCCACCGCTTCGGCGGTGATGCCGAAATGCTGGTACAGCTTGTCGGCCGGGGCCGAGGCCCCAAAGCCGGTCATGCCCACAATGGCGTCCGAGGTTCCGACATAGCGTTCCCATCCGAAGGTCGACAGGGCCTCGACGGCGACGCGGCTACCCGCCGCCCCCAGCACCTCGTCCTTATAGGCCTTGGGTTGGCGGTCGAACAATTCCCAGGACGGCATCGAGACCACGCCGGCCCGCACGCCGTCCGCGGCCAATAGATCGCGCGCCTTCATGGCGATTTCAACCTCGGAGCCGGTGGAAATGATAGTCACCTGCCGTTTGCCGCCCTCGGCCTCGGCCAGCACGTAAGCCCCCTTGGCCGACTTGTTCTCGCTGGCGTCCTGGCGCAGCGTGGGCAGATTCTGGCGCGACAGGGCCAGAACCGAGGGGCCGGAAGCGTTCTCGACGGCGATCTGCCAGCATTCGGCGGTTTCCACCACGTCGGCGGGGCGGAAGACCAGCAGATTGGGAATGGCGCGCAGACTGGCCACATGTTCGATGGGCTGATGCGTGGGTCCGTCCTCGCCCAAACCGATCGAATCATGGGTCAGCACATAGATGACGCGCAGGCCCATCAGGGCCGACATGCGCATGCCGTTGCGCATGTAATCCGAAAACACCAGGAAAGTGCCGCCATAGGGGATGAAGCCGCCATGCAGCGCGATGCCGTTCATGATGGCCGCCATGCCGAATTCGCGAATGCCATAGTGGATGTAGCGGCCAGAGAAATCGGCGGGCGTGATCGGCGCCGTCACCTTGGTATGGGTTAGGTTGGAATGCGTCAGGTCCGCTGAGCCGCCGATCATTTCCGGCGCCGCCACGGTCAGCACCTCCAGCACGTCCTGGCTGGCCTTGCGGGTCGCCACCTTGGGCTTGTCGGCAATCGCCTTGGCCTTGAAGGCGGCGATGGCCTCGCCCACCGCCTTAGGCAGAACGCCCTTCAGCATGCGGTCGAACTCGGCCTTCTTGGATGCTTCCATCGCCGCGTGGCGCTTGGCCCAATTGACGCGCGCCTCACCGCCCTTGCGCCCGGCCGCCTTCCAGCTTTCCCCGATGTCGGCGGGAATCTCGAAGGGGGCGTGCGGCCAGCCCAGCTTTTCACGCATGCCCGCGATTTCGTCGCCGCCCAATGGGGCGCCGTGCGTTTTCTCGGTGCCCGCCTTGGTGGGTGCCCCGAAACCGATCACTGTCTTGCAGGCGATCAGGGTTGGCCGGTCGGAATGTTGCGACGCCGCCAGCGCCTTGGCGATGGCTTCGGGATCGTGGCCGTCGACGCGGCACGTCGCCCAGCCCGAAGCTGCGAAACGCGCCAGTTGATCGTCGGAAGTGGTAAGCGCCGTATCGCCATCGATGCAGATATGGTTGTCGTCCCACAGCAAGGTCAGCTTGGAGAGTTTCAGGTGACCGGCGATTGATATCACTTCCTGGCTGATGCCTTCCATCAGGCAGCCGTCGCCCGCAATCACATAGGTGCGGTGATCGACGATGTCCTTGCCGAAGCGGGCCGCCATCATGCGTTCGGCCATCGCCATGCCCACCGCATTGGCCAGGCCCTGGCCCAAGGGACCGGTGGTGGTTTCAACGCCTGGGCAATGGCCGTATTCCGGATGGCCCGCCGTCTTGGAATGAAGCTGGCGGAAGTTCTTGATCTCGTCCAGGGTCACGCCGGGCGTGCCAGTCAAGTGCAGCAGGGCATAGACCAGCATCGAGCCATGACCAGCCGACAGCACGAAACGGTCGCGGTCGGGCCAAGCGGGATCGGCGGCGTCATATTTCAAGAAGCGGGTGAACAGCACCGTTGCGACGTCGGCCATGCCCATCGGCATGCCGGGATGCCCCGACTTGGCCTTCTCGACGCCATCGGCGGCCAGAAAGCGGATGGCGTTGGCAAGCTCCTTGTGCTGAACGGTACCGGACATACTTAAATGCTCCTTAGATGGCGTAATGGCCCATGGCGGCCTTGACGAGATGATAGGCGACCAGCAACTGGACCAGGGCCAGCGGATGACTTTGCCTTGCAATGTCGGTGGCGTCGATGAACTGGCCCAGATTGCCGCGCATGTGGCTGGCTTCGGGGATCAGGCTCCACAACAATTCTTCCAGCGCCTTGAAGCGGCGTTCTTCGATGTCGCCCGCGATCTCCAGCACATCGACCGGCTTGCCGTCGATGTCGCGGGCCAGTTCCAGGCGCACCCCGTTCTTGGTGCCCATATCGACCACCGGCGACAGATCTGGATGCGGCAAAGTGGGACGCAGCGTCAGGCGGGCGTTCAGCTTCGACCCCGTCTCCTCGGCGTTGCTTTCCGGCGGATAGAAGCTGACCACCATGTCGGCGAAGGTGCGTTGCGGTGAGATGAATTGCTGGCTGTCGCTCTTGCGCTTTTCCAACGACATCAGAACGTCTTCGATCGTGTAGCCGCGCTTGACGGTATCGCGCTGGATCTTCCATTTCATGCGCAGGGCTTCCTCGGGTTCGAGGAAGATCTTTACGTCATAGCCGTCGCGCATGGCCCGCGTGGTGTAGCCCAGCAGCCCCTCAAGGATGATGTAGGGCTTGGGTTCGATATATTCCGGCTTTTCCAACTTGCCGCCGTCGTGATTGTAGACCGGCTTCAAGATCGGCTGATTGTCGCGCAGCAGGCGAATGTGCTGCTCGAGAATGTCGACGTAATTCGCCGAAGGGTCCAGAGCCGATACGCCTTTCTTGGCGCGCTCGGCGCGTTCGAGACGGTGATAGTCGTCAGTGCAGATGGTGGCGACGCGATCGGGTCCCAGAATGGCGGCGATGCCCTGGGACAGCGTGGTCTTTCCCGAAGCGGAATCGCCCACGATGCCAAGAATGATCGGACGTTGTACGAGGCGGCTGACCGGCATGACGCTTATCCTTCCCGCTTGTGCCAAGTGGTGAGAATCTGGCGCGTGCCGCCAGGACCCGCCACCAGCATGGTCTGTGTTTTTTCAAGATCCTTGGTCCGCTCGACGCCTTCCAGCATCAGGCCGGTGGTGATGCCGGTGGCCGAAAAATACACCAGATCGCTTTTCACCAGATCGTCCAGCGCGAACCAGCGTTCCAGGCTGAAACCCGCCGCCAGCACGGCCTGACGTTCGGTGGCCAACTGCGGATCGATTCTGGCCATGAATTCGCCGCCCAGCGCCTTGATGGCGCAAGCCGAGATCATGCCTTCGGGAACGCCGCCGGTGCCCATCAGCGCGTCGATTTCAGAACCTTGAATGGCCGCCAGAATGGCGCCCGCCACATCGCCCGCCGGATACAGGGCCACCCTGGCTCCGGCCTTGTGAATGGCCTCGACCAGATCGCGGTGCCGGGGCTTTTCCTGGACATAGATCGTCAGGTCGTCGACTTGCTTGCCGGTTTCCCTGGCCACCACGGTCAATTTTTCCGCAACCGGCATGGCGGGGTCGATCTTGCCCTTGACGGCGGCGGGACCTGCGAATTTTTCCATGTAGAAGGCGGGACCGGGATCGAACAAAGCGCCCCTTGGCGTCATGGCGATGCAGGCCATGGCATTGGTCATGCCCTTGGCCAGATAGCTGGTTCCCTCGATGGGGTCGGCGGCGATGTCCAACTTCAGGGGATTGGCCGGATCGCCCAGCTTCTCACCGGTATAAAGTTCGGGAAACTCGTCGGGGCCGCCCTCGCCGATCAGCACGCGCCCGTCGAAGGGCAGTTGATCAAGGCGTTCGCGCATGGCGTGGATGGCGGCAAAATCGCCATGTCCCTTGTCGCCGCGCCCGATCCAATGATAGGCGGCGCGAGCCGCCGCTTCGGTGGCCTGACGAAGCGCGTAGACGAACAATTCACTGCTGCAAGGTTCGGGCGGTTTTTGCATGCCTGGTTCCTCCCGGGTTCCATTTGATTACGGAACTTCTACTCTAATCGTCAGCATCACGGGTAGGTCACATTTTGCCAACACCCACCCGGGTCGTAGCGAAAAATTCTTTGAGGGGCAAGGCTCAACCCTTTCGGGCGGGCTACGAATTTTCCCGTTCCTTCAAATATCTGGCGACGGCCTGGGCGCGGTTGCTCACCCCCAGCTTGTCGAACAGATTTTTCAGATGGAATTTCACCGTGTTGAGCGAAATGTCAAACTGTCCCGCGATCTGCGCATTGGTCAAACCACCCGCCAGGGCAGCCAGCAATTCGCGTTCCCTGGGCGTCAAGCCCGCAAAAGGATCGGTGACCAGCTTGGCGACGTCCATGAAGGGAAAAACCATGCGTCCCGAAGCCACTTGAAGGATCGTGTCGATCAGCACGGCGGGCTGGTCTTTCTTCGAGCAGAATCCAGCCGCTCCCAGCGCCATGGCCTGCCTTGGAATGTCGGGATTCGGCGAGCCGGTGTAGACGATGATGCGGGGCGCCGTTTCCCTGCCCTTAAGGGCGGCCAGCACCCCCTTCCCGTCCAGGAAGGGCATTTCCCAGCCGATGATGCCGGTATCGAAATTCAAGCGGCCAACCGCTTCGACGAAACGTTCGCCATCGGCGCACACCGCGACCAGACGGAAACGGTCGTCATTCTCGAATAAACGGACCAAACTTTGCTGCAGCAAAGGATTCTTCTCGGCGATCACGATATCGATCGGCGGCTTGACTGTATTCATGGCGCCGTGCACTCCCCTTCGGCGGCGAATATAAGGAACAACTGAAGAATACCTGAATCCAAGTGTGGCGCAAGCCCCACCCTTTAGAAGTGATCCAGGGCCCCCACTGCCCCGCAAGAACCCCTAAACCAATCAAAGGGGTAGGAAGATACCACCATTTTTTTAGCCCCCACTTCTATGATCTAGATCAAGACTCCACCCCGATTGCGGTGATAAAATGCCGGATCGCTGTATGTTTCCTATGGGAGGGGTGTATGAATATCGATCCGACGGCTCAATTGGCGCTGGTTGTTTTCGTTAGCATTATCGTTGTGTCGGTTGGGCTATTGGGCTTCCTGCTCACCCGCAAGATGCGCAAATAAGCCTAAGCCACAGGGCACAGATCGACGGCCACCTCTCCCGGGCGGAAGGGTGGCCGTTTTCATTTTCCTGTAACGGAACCGATAGCCGAACTGTAACAGTTGGCGGGCCATCCTCACGGCGTTTTGACCCCACAATCGCCTATGAGGGATGACCTATGAAGACCCTGATCAAGACCCTGGCCCTGGCTCCGCTGGTTGCGCTGACCTTGGCCGCCTGCGCCTCCGGCTACAGCAAGCCCGGCTTCTACACCGAAGTGAAGGACGGGCGCCTCTGGGTGTTCGAGGAAGGCTCGAAGTCGCTGGCCGAATTTAAGAAATCCGGCGAACCCGCCAAGCAGTACACCAAAATCGGCGGCGGTCCCGATGGCATGACCATCAAGTCGGACGACATCAAGACGATCGACAAGTACATGGCCGCCCAATAAGGCGTCGAGAGCAGACTCTCTCCGGATTGAAGGCCGACTCCTGATCAAGGAGTCGGCCTCTTCTTTTGTCAGTAGTCGCGCTTCACCACGCCCGACAGGGCGAACAGGCCGATGGATAGCAGAAACCAACCGGCCAGAATATGCAGCCACAGATAGGCCAGGAACAGCCAACCCATCGGGGCGTTGGGTTGGGGCAGCCAGTAGATTTCCTGCTTCAAATCCACCAGTGGCAGCAAGGCGTCCAGGGAATAGATCGCTGGCACGAAGGGCTGCGCGCCGGTCAGGGCAAGCCCGGAATCGGCCACGGCGCCAACGCCTTGCGCCCAGCCGAACATCACCGATCCCAGCAGCCAGAAACAGGCCAGCCAGATGGCGGCGCGCCAGGGCGTATAGCCAAAGCCGATGGTGGCTTCCAGCACATGGTTCCACAGCCAGCGAAAGGTGCGCAACTTGCCCTTGCGCCTGAATTCGCGTTCCTTCTCCATCAAGGTCAGGCGCGAATCGCGCCTTTGGCCCGACGACTTCAGGACTCGGGCCAATTGTTCATAGGGCTGCGGCGTGAAGATGTCGGTGTCCTGGCGTTCAAGCCAGCGCTTGCGCGACGCAAATCCCAGGGGCGCACTGGCCGAGAAGCGTTCGTAGCGAAATCCGTCGATCAGCAATTTGCCCGGGGCGGGCCAGCTGTTTTCGCTGTCGTCGAACACCTTGACCTGACTGTCGCGCAAATCCAGCTTGCCGCTGAAACCGCCGTCGCGCATCGAGAAGATTTTTCCCAGATCGGCGGAAGCTAGGCTGATGTCGCCCTCGGCTTGGAACCCATCCTTGAAAAAGACGCCGCCCGCCACTTTGACGCCGTCGGCATAGATGGCCCTGCCCGTCGCATTCAGGAAATGACCGCCGATGCATGACAGGATGCCGCCGATCTCGGCGTCGAGCAGGCGCACCTCGCCCTTGGCCTTGAAATTGGCGCGCAGATACAGGCTGTCTCGCACCTTAAGGCCGCTGCCGTCGATGGCTGGTCCCTTCTCGCTTTCGAACTGGCCGCCGATGCATGACAGAACGCCGCCGATTTCGGCGGCAGGCAGGATCAACCCGCCCCGGCAGGAAAAACCCGCCGTCAGCAGCACGGCGCCGCTCACCTTCATGCGGTCGGCGCGGATGCCCTTTTCCACCTTGCATCCCGGCATGAACAGGCCCGCCAGCTTGGCGTCGCGCAGCAGCAGCCCCTTGGGAAAATCGCAGTTCACGAAATAGAGCCAGATGGCGACGTCGCGATTTTCCAGGTCAAGCGCGCCATCCAGCTCGATCCCCTCGACATGGATGCCCCTGGGATGTAGGGCGCCGTAAGCCCCGCCGATCAACCGCGCCAGAAACGCGGCCTCCAGCTTGGGTTTGTCATCCAGAGGAAAGCGCAGGAACTCGCCCGATCTGGCCGCATTCAGAATCAGTTGCTCGACATCCGACAATTCGGATTCCGCTTTCGTCATGATATCCCCGCAAGGCAGATTATTGTTTGATCGTTCAACTATCGTTTCTTCGATAGCGTGCGCAAGAATGCGCCGAAGCCCCCGCCAGGGCAACCAACCGGCAGTCGAATCAAATCAAGGAACGATGATTATTTGCGCCGAACGACCAGCATGCAGAAAGCCAGACTCATGCCGGTCGCGGGCAAGGCCCGCGCGCGCCTAAAGGCGCGGGAGCCAAGCGTTCCGGAGGAACGCGCCCGGCGCTTGAGGCTTGCATTAATCGGTCACGATTAATGCAAACTAGTAAATGGACCGGAACGATCAGTGCGACATGATCACGGGAACGGTCATGTGGCGCATGATATGGCGGGTTGCGCCGCCCAGCACCATTTCGCGCAATCGCGAGCGGCCATAGCACCCCATGACGATCAGGTCGATATTCTCGTCGGCGGCCCTGGAGAGCAGCATATTGCCGACATCAATGTCCTCGGCGAACACATGCTGGGCCTCTGCCTTGACATTGTGGCGGGCCAGATGCTGCGAGATGTCGGCGCCGGGAACGGCGCCGTGCCCGCTCTGCCCGCCATGGGGATTGATCGCCAGCACCACGACCTGCTTGGCGTCGCGCAGCAAGGGAATGGTGTCGCCGACGGCGCGCGTACTTTCGCGCGAAGCGTTCCAGGCCACCATGACGCGCTCGCCCAGCTTCTTGAAGTTTCCGATATAAGGCACCACCATCACCGGACGGCCCAGTTCGAACACCAATTCATCGGCAATGTCGACCGATCCGCCGTCGCCGCCGATAGAATTGTCGCGCTGCCCCACCACCACCAGATCGGCGTAACGCCCATGCATCGACAATTGCTCGACCGGATCGCCCTCGACGGCGCGCCATTCCAGCGACAAGCCCGATTGCCCGGTAGCCTCGTCCCACATCTTGCGCGCCTGCTCCTGCGCTTCCTTCTGGAAGCGGGCTTGAAGATCTTGCACCTGCTGGCCCATGAGCGACTGGACAAATTCCGGCACGTCGGGCGCCGTGGCGATGAACAGGCCGATCAGATGGGCGTTCTGCGTCCGCGCCACTGAAACCGCCAACTCGATCCGAGACGGGCAATTCTTGGAACTATCGACATGCACCAGAATATCCTTGTAGGGCATGGCACTCCTCGCAATCCGGAAAGGGGCGATTGAATTCGGCAAACCTTAGCGCATTTCGCCCAGTTTGGCACCACCCCCGATAGGGAAATCAGCAAACCGGCAGATTGTCGATCAGGCGCGTGCGACCCAGCCAGGCCGCCGCCAGGATGCGGGCCGGGGCCGTGGGATGCTCGACCGGCTCCAGCGACTGGGCGTCGCGCACTTCGATGTAATCGACTTTGGCGAAACCCGCCCGCAGCAGCGACTGGCTGGCTTGGGATGTGGCCTGCCCGGCTGGCAATCCGGCCCGCAGGCTGGCCGCCGCCTCGGACAAAACCTGAAACAAGCGAGGCGCAATCGCCCTTTCCTCGGGCGTCAAATAGGCATTGCGCGAAGATTTGGCCAAGCCGTCGGCTTCGCGCAGCGTCGGCGCGCCAAGGATGCGCACCGGAATATCCAGATCAAGCACTAGGCGGCGGATGACCTGAAGCTGCTGGTAATCCTTTTCGCCGAACACCGCCAGATCGGGCAGACCTTGCAGCAGCAGCTTGGCGACCACGGTGGCGACCCCGGAAAAATGGCCGGGACGGCAAGCCCCGCACAGGCCTTCCGAAACATGAGCCACCGTGATGCTGGTGGAAAATCCCTGGGGATACATGGCAGCCACATCGGGCAGATAAACCAGATCGCCGCCCGCTTGTTCCAGCAGCGCCTGATCGGCCGCCTCCTGGCGGGGATAGCGCGTGAAATCCTCGTTGGGTCCGAACTGGGTGGGATTGACGAAGATCGACACCACCACCTTGTCAGCTTCGGCCTTGGCCATGTCCACCAGCGACAAATGGCCCTCGTGCAGCGCCCCCATGGTGGGAACGAAGCCGACCTTCAGCCCTTGTCTTTGCCAATCTGCAATGATGGCCCGCAACTCGGCTGGCTGGCGCACGGCCCTCATCAATCGCCCCCGCCCTCGGCCAGCTTGGTCAGCAAGGATGGATTGTTCAAGACGACGTGCGAATTGTCGGGGATGACGATGACGTTCAGTTTTTTCAAGTGCGTAAAGGTGCGGCTGACCGTTTCGATGGTCAGGCCCAGGAAATCGGCGATGTCGGAACGGCTCATCGGCAGCGCGATCGGGCTTTCGGGCTGGCCGCGTTCGACCGCCCGCTTGGCCAGCGACGCCAGGAAGGAGGCCAGCCTCTCAAGCGCCGTCTTGCGGCCCAGCCACAGCATCTGTTCATGGGCGCGCATCAGTTCGCGCACGGCCAGATCGAACAGGCGCCGTTCCAGCATCGGCGCCATGTCCCTGGACTGGCCCAGAACTTTCTGCGGGAAGCGGCAGGTGCTGGCCTGATTGAGCGTTTCCGACGTATAGGGATAGCCTTCGTCGTTGGTCAGGCCGAACACGTCGCCGGGAAACAAAAAGCCCACGATCTGGCGCCTGCCATCGGACAGCAGCTTGTACAGTTTCACCGATCCCGAGGTCAGGGCGTAGATGTGTTGGGCCTTGTCGCCTTCGCGGAAAATCGTGTGCAGGGGCGGAAACTGGAACTGGTCGCGCATCGACAGCACGCGCGTGAATTCATCCTTGGACAGGCGCGAGCAGAGCGACGTTTCGCGGTTGATGTCGCAGATGCGGCACAGTTGCGTCGGATAATCGCTGGGCTTGATGCCGTCGGTATCGGCAGGATCGCGAAAATCGCGGACATCGAAAGAAGCGGTCATGTGGAAGGCAGGTCCTTCTTGATATCCGGCTTGGCTGCGGGCGGCGGCGGGTCGTCGTCGAACAAGATGCGATGCGCAGCGCCATCCAGATCGTCGAATTGTCCCGACTTCAGCGCCCACAGGAAGGCGATTAGGCCGAACAGGCCCAAAAGCAGCGCCACCGGTATGAGCAGAAGAAGATTCGTCACCCGCGTCTCCCAAGACGAAGCGCGTTCACGATCACGATCACCGACGACGACGACATGGCGATCGCCGCAATCAGCGGTGTGACATGACCCGCCATCGCCAAGGGGACGGTAACCAGATTATACAGGAGCGCAAGCCCGAAATTCTGCTTGACCAGAAGATTCGCCTTGGCGGCCACCCGCAGGGTCTCGACCACCGGCATCAACCGCTCGCCCTGGAAGATGACGTCCGCCGCCGTCTGGCTGACATCGACCGCCGTCGAGGGCGACATCGACACATAAGCAGCCGACAGGGCCGGGGCATCGTTCAGCCCATCGCCCACCATCAAGGGCTTGTGGCCGTTTTGCTTCAGTTCTTCCAGCCGCGCCACCTTGTCGGCGGGCAGGCACAAGGCCCGCCAGCTGGCCAGGCCCAATTTCCGAGCCAGGGATTCCACGGCCGCCGTCCGGTCGCCCGAAACCAAGTCAAGCGCCAACCGCCTGTTTTTCAAAGCGTCGATCGCTTCCTTGGCGTCGGGCCTGGCGGCATCCTCGAAGGCGAAGCGCACAGCCGCGCGGCCAGGCCTTGCCAGCCACAATTCAGGCCCATCGCCGCCGTCCAATTCGTCGGAAACCTGGCACCAGGCGCGCCGCCCCAGCCGAACGCCGTCGCTTTCCAGACCCAACCCGGCCAGTTCCACCACGTCCTTCAAAGGCATGACGCCAGGGCGCAGGCGGGCCAGGGCGCGGGCCAGAGGGTGGCGGCTGGAGGCCGCCAGGGCCGCCGCCTCGTCCAGGTCCTTGTCCGTCCAGTCGCCCGGCATCAGTTCCGGTTTGCCCAGGGTCAGGGTGCCGGTCTTGTCGAACAGCACATGGTCCACCTGGGCCAGACGTTCCAGCGCCGTGGCGCTTTTCAGCAAAATGCCCTGGCGCATCAATCGGCCAGAGGCCACCACCTGCACCACCGGCACGGCCAGGGCCAGGGCGCAGGGACAGGTGATGATCAACACCGAAACGGCAATCATCAGGGCGGGCTGCCAAGCCATGCCCATCATCAGCGTCCAGCCCAGAAAAGTGCTTAGCGCCGCCACATGCACGACCGGCGCGTACCAGCGCGCCACCCGGTCGGCGATAGCGGCGTAACGGGCGCGCCCTTGCTCGGCGCTTTCCATCAGACGCACGATTTCGGCCAACAAGGTGGCTTCGCCGGTGGCCGTCACGTCCAGGCTAAGGGCGCCGGTCAAATTCATCATGCCCGCGAAAACCTGCGTGCCTGACTTAGCCTGCACGGGCAGGGTCTCGCCGCTGATCAGGCTGGCGTCCAGATCTGAAACGCCATCTCGCACCTTGCCGTCGATGCCGATCCGCTCGCCGGGCGCCACCAAGACGACGCTGCCCGCCGTCACCTGCTCGGGCGGCAACAGCTTTCTGCTGCCGTCTGGCATCAGCACGGTCACGGCGCGGGCCGACAGGGCGATCAGATGCGAGGCCGCCGATCTGGCGCGCCCCCTGGCCCGGCTATCCAGATAGCGGCCGATCAGCAGAAAGAACAGCAGCGAAATGGCGGCGTCGAAATAGGCGTGTTCGCCCGCCCTGGCGGTTTCCCACAGGCTCATGCCCACGGCCAGAAGAACGCCCAGCGAAATGGGCACATCCATGTTGGTGCGCTTGTTCGATAGCGCTTCGATGGCTGATTTGAAGAAGGGGCGACCGGCATATGCCACGGCGGGCAACACGATCAGCGCCGAGATCCAGTGCATGAAGGTGCGCGTCGCCCATCCCATGTCCTGGGCATGGCCCGCCCAGACCGAAACCGATAACAGCATGACGTTTCCGGCGGCGAAGCCCGCGACCGCCATGCATTTCAACAAGTCCTTCTCATGGGCGGAAACGGCGTCGCCGATGCGCTTGGGATCATAGGGCACCAGCCGGTAACCCAATTGCAGCACGCTGCGCACCAGCAAGTTGGGATCGGTCCCGCCTTCCTTCCAACGCAGTTCCAAGCGCCTGGTCGTCATATTGAGGCGCGCATGGGTTACGCCTTGCTGGCGGGCCAGCACATTTTCGATCAGCCAGACGCAGGCCGCGCAATGCAGCCCCTCGACCATCAGATAAAGCGCATATTCGCCATTGGGCAGGGCTTTGGCGTGAAGCGAAAAATCGACCGCCGATCCGGCGTCGTCCTCGGGAACCAGGGGGCGGACGCTGGGGTCCAGCAGACGGCGCTGGTAATATTGGTCCAGCCCCAGTCCTTCGACCAACTCATGCGCGGCCCGGCAGCCCGCGCAGCAATACTGGCCGCCGATTTCCTTGCCGGGGATCAAGTCCTGGCCGCAGTGGCGGCAGCTGGCCATGCTACTCCGTTACGGAATTTGAATGCGTTCGGCCAGTTGATAGCTGTCTTTCTCGCCGATGGCAACCACGCGCAGGTCCCAAAGGCCGTGAAAGGCCAGTTCCGTCTCGGTGACATAGCGCCCGTCGCCCTTCTGGGACATGGGAACGCTGACATCGTGGCCCGCCACCGTGGGGCGGATCAGAAGGGCGCGCACCGCCAAGCCGTCGATGGCCTTGCCGTCGCGGTCCTTGAAGCTGGCCTCGATGGAAACCCGGCGCTGGTTGCCCGCCACCTGGCGGTCGATGGTTTCGACCTTGGCCGCGACCTGCCAGCCCAGGGCTTCTTGTTGACGGGCCAGGGCGATATCGCGGTTGTAAGTATTGCCCTTCTCGTAATGGTTTTCGGTTTCCAGACCCGAAAAGGTGCTGACCGCCGAATAGATGAGGACGCCGTTCACCGCGACCACGACCATGAAGCCGGCCACGAAGATATAGGGATACCACCAACCCGATTTACGTTCCTTGGACATGGATTTCCTTTACTCGGGCGCTGCGAAGACGTCGGACGCCTTGGCCGTTTCGCCGGTCAGCCTGTCGTGAATGGTAATGGTGATCGGCACCGATCCCTTAGGCGCGTCTTCGCGGGCCACGGACAGGAAGACGCGGTAATCGCCCACCTGATCGGGCTTGACGGGCAGGATCGGATTGTCGCCCTCGTTCTCGTGGCCGATGATCGAGGTCTTGGACACCTTGACGCCTTCCACGATGAAGGTGATCTCGCGCGGCACGCGGACCATGTTCAAAATCTTCAGCGTATAGCCGTTGCGGATGCCGCCGTCCGACATGCGCGAATACAAGGGCGCGCGTTCGTGGATCACGTTCAGTTTCAGCCGGTCGCGGGTTCCCAGCGAGAAGACCATGATCGCGGAAACGATCACCAGCACGGCGATGTAAATCATCGTGCGCGGACGCAGCAGATGAACCTGCGGCTTCTCGCCCTTGGCCCGGTGCTTTTGATTGGCGATCGAATCATAGGCGATCAGGCCGCGCGGCAGCTTGAAACGGTCCATCACCTCGTTGCAGGCATCGGCGCACAGGCCGCAATTGATGCAGGCCAACTGCGAGCCTTCGCGAATGTCGATGCCGGTCGGGCAGGCCTGGACGCAGGCCTTGCAATCCACGCAATGGCCGCGGCCATCAAAATTCGTCTGACCGGGCTTGGTGTGGGCCCTGGGTTCGCCGCGCCAGCTTTCGTAGGTGATGATCAGCGATTCGTCATCGAGCATGGCGCCCTGGAAGCGGGCGTAGGGGCACATGTAAATGCAGGCCTGCTCGCGTGCCCAGCCCGCCATGATGTAAGTGGTGGCGGTGAACAGGAACAGGAACAAATAGGTGCCGCTGCCGGCCGTTCCCTCGAAAATCTCGAAGACAACTGTGGTCGCGTCGTTGAAATACAAAATCCAAGCGCCGCCGGTCAGCAGGCTGATGACCAGAAACAGGAAATGCTTGAACAGCTTCAGCCCGAACTTGCGCCCGTTCCACGGCCCCTTGTCCAACTGGATGCGGTGCGTGCGGTCGCCTTCAACCAAGGACTCCACCCAGATGAACAGGTCGGTCCAGACGGTTTGGAAACAGGCGAAGCCGCACCAGACGCGGCCAAACAGCGAGGTCGCCGCAAACAAGACGATGGCGGCGATGATCAAAAGGCCGGTCAGGTAATAGATTTCCTGCGGCCAGATTTCGATGAAGAAGAAGTAGGCGCGCCTAGCAGGCATGTCGATCAGGATCGCCTGATCGGGCGCTCCCGGCCCCCGGTCCCAACGCAGGAAGGGCGACAAATAATATATCGCCAAAAGGACGATCAATGTCAGCCACTTGTACTTTCGGTACACGCCTTGCACATTGCGCGGATAGGGCTTTTCGTAGTCCGAATACAGCTTGCTCTGCTTGCCCTTGACCTTGGCCGTGGAAGGTTTCGTCGTCGACATTGATCCTGTCCCGTTCTGATCACGAATTGGCGCCAGAGTGATGCGCCGGATGACGCGCCAGAAGGCGCGAATTCTCATGGCCGCCATGCCAATTCATCATGCCACCTGGATTGGCGGCCGACCTGCTGAATGCCTTGCGGCGGCTGGCGTATGCCGCCTGGCGGCTAGCGAAAAGCCGTATGGCGGCGAGGCTGTCAAACCGAAGCCTAGAGGTCTGCATATTAGCCACGCCGCAACTGACAATCCAGTTGTTTCGTAGCACGGGCGGGCCGCCAGGAAAGTGACTTAAGTTACAAAGCCTGCAGCCTGATCCAAAAAACGAAAACCGCCGCCCCTTGACGAGGCGGCGGCTCCGATTTCGAGCGTGCGGGCCAACGGCCCCCACACCAGTCTTACTTCTGACCGCCGCCCAACGAATGGACGTAGATGGCCAGCATCTTGATCGTCTCGGCAGGCAGACGAGCGCCCCAGGCAGGCATGACGCCGTGCTTGGGATTGGTCACCTGGGCGACGATGGACGCCTTGTCACCCTTGACCTGGGTGAAAATGGCGTTGTTGAGCGCCGGAGCGCCCATGTCCTGATTGCCCACGCCGCCTTCGCCATGGCAGGCCACGCAGTTGTCGGCAAAGAGCTGAGCGCCGGGGGCAGCGGCATCCGCCTTGCCCGTGCTCAGGCCGACGATGTAATCGGCAACCTGTTCGATTTCGGCGGGCTTCAAAACGCCGTCGACGCCGAACTTGGTCATTTCCTGCATGCGGCCATCGGCGTCATCCGAACGGATGCCGTGGGTGATGGTCTGCTGGATCTGCTCGAGCTTGCCGCCCCAGATCCATTCGTCGTCGGTCAGGTTGGCGAAACCCAGCGAACCAGCACCGCCGACGCCGTGGCACGGAGCGCAGTTTTCGTTGAAGGCCGCCTTGCCGCCCGCCATTGCATAGCGCAGCAGTTTCTCGTCCTTGGCGATATCCGCGGCTTCCTTACCCTGGAAGTCCTTGAGCCAAGCGCCACGCTGCGCAGCTTGGGCCGCCAGATCCTTGGTCAGCTCGTTGCGCGAGCTGTACTGGAACATGCCCTTCGTGTAGCTGCCCAGGAAGGGGATCGAGGGATACACGACATAGTATCCGATCGACCACACAATCGTGGCCCAGAAAATGTAAACCCACCATTTCGGCAGCGGAGTATCAAGCTCCTTGATGCCATCCCACTCATGACCGGTCGTATTTTGACCGGAGATGAGATCCTTTTCGACGTTAGCCATCGACCGCTCCTCGTTCAATCGTCCTTCAAGGGGATGTTTGCGTGCTCTTCCAACTTAGCCTTGTTTTTCGGCCAGAAAGCCCACGCAACAATCCCGATGAAGACTACGAAAATCCAAACCGTCCATAAGGGGCGCGCCCACTGATATAGTTCTGTCGCGGACACGCCCCGATTCCCCTTTACCGGTTCACCAGCTCGGGCTTGACCGACTTGAAGTCGACCAGCGTGCCCAGCATCTGGAGATAGGCGATCAAAGCGTCCATCTCGCTGATGACTTCAGGCTTGCCGTCGAAGTCGCCGATCTTGGCCTTCGGATAGCGGGCTTCAACCGCCTTGGCCGCATCGCCACCCTTGGCCTGAGCCTCGAGATCGGCGACCGCGTTGGCGATCTGCTCGTCGGTGTATGGCGTTCCCACAAGGCGCAGGGTCTTCATTTCACCGGCAATATAGTTAATGCCGGCGAGAGGACGCTGCATATGGGCGTAAGTCGGCATGATCGACTGCGAGACGACGCTGCGCGGGTTGACCATGTGCTTGACGTGCCAGTCGTTCGAGTATTTTCCGCCCACACGAGCCAAATCTGGACCCGTGCGCTTGGACGCCCACTGGAAGGGATGGTCGTACTGGCTTTCAGCCGCAAGGCTGTAGTGGCCGTAGCGCTCCACCTCGTCACGGAAAGGACGGATCATCTGGCTGTGGCAGTTGTAGCATCCTTCACGGACGTAGATGCTGCGGCCAGCCAGTTCGAGGGGCGAGTAGGGGCGAACCCCTTCCACCTTCTCGATCGTGTTCTCAATGGTGAACAGCGGAATGATCTCCACCAGACCGCCGATCGCCACGGAAACGACGATGCCGACGATCAGGACGAGGGCGTTGGTTTCGAAGATTTTATGGCTAAACATTGCCACCCCCTTAACCGCGGGCCGCTGCAGCGACGGGGGCCTCGTAGGGCTCTTCGTCACGCAGGTTGCCAGCGATGGTCTGGATGAAGTTGTAGGCCATGATCAGGCCACCGGCCAGGAACAAAAGCCCGCCCGCCGCACGGATCACGTAGTACGGATGCATGGCCGCCACCGTCTCGATGAACGAGTACTGCAGGAAGCCAAGGTCATCGTACGAACGCCACATCAAGCCTTGCATGATGCCCGAGATCCACATCGCGGTGATGTAGAGCACGATACCGATGGTGGCGATCCAGAAGTGGTAGCTGACCAAACGCATCGAGTAGAGGCGTTCACGCTTCCAAAGCACGGGCACCAGATAGTACAGCGCGCCGAAGGAAACGAAAGCCACCCAACCCAAGGCGCCCGAATGCACGTGGCCGACGGTCCAGTCGGTGTAGTGCGACAGCGAGTTCACGGCCTTGATCGACATGGCGGGACCTTCGAAGGTGCTCATGCCGTAGAAGCCGATCGAGGCCACCAGGAAGCGGATCACCGGATCGGTGCGCAGCTTTTCCCAAGAACCCGACAGCGTCATCAGACCGTTGATCATGCCGCCCCACGAGGGCATCCACAGCATCACCGAGAAGGTCATGCCCAGCGTCTGCGTCCAATCGGGCAGAGCCGTGTAGTGCAGATGGTGCGGACCGGCCCAGATGTAGAGGAAGATCAGGGCCCAGAAGTGCACGATCGACAGACGGTAGGAGTAAACCGGACGCTCGGCCCGCTTCGGCACGAAGTAGTACATGATGCCGAGGAAGCCTGCCGTCAGGAAGAAGCCCACCGCATTGTGGCCGTACCACCACTGCGTCATGGCGTCCTGAACGCCGGCGTAGATGTTGTAGCTCTTCAGCCACGAACCGCCAAAAAAGCCGGTCGGGATGGCAAGGTTGTTGCCAAGGTGCAGAAGGGCGATCGTGATGATCATGGCCAGGAAGAACCAGTTGGCCACGTAGATGTGGGGTTCCTTGCGCTTGTACAGCGTACCCACGAACACGATCAGATAGACGACCCAGATGACCGTCAGGAACAGGTCGCCGAACCATTCGGGTTCAGCATATTCCTTGCCCTGGGTGAAGCCCAGAACGTAGGTCAAGGCCGCAACCACGATCAGCGCCTGGAAGGCGTAGAAAACGAAGCTGCCGAGAGCGGCGCCGCCGTACAGCCCCACCTTGCAGGTCCGCTGGACCACGAAGAAGGTGGTGGCGAACAAAACGTTGCCGCCGAAAGCAAAAATGACCGCCGATGTGTGGACGGGACGCAGACGTCCGAACGAGGTCCACTCGAGGCCAAGGTTCAACGCCGGAAAAGCCAGCTGCGATGCGATCACGACGCCAACCAGGAAACCGACGATCCCCCAAAAAGTCGCGGCAAGCACGAACTTCTTGACGAGGTCGTCCTGGTATGGGGTCGCGTCCATATAGGTCGCTTGGGTCATGCCGAACTCCTGTTTCGACCGAAAAAAACTCCCCCGACGGCCCGAAGGCCGCCACTCGATTCGATCCAGGCCTTATGTATTCATGTGGCCCAGATTCTTGGTCCGGCGAGATAATTCCCCAGCTTGGAGGCCTAATCCCCTTCGGCCCAATGCCTAGCGCGACAACGGATATACCTACCCGTTAACCACACTCAGGCTGCGGGACTATGCCCCGCGAATTCGCCCCGGCCATTGATCTGGATCAAACCGACCCACTTTTTATGAGATTTCCGTCACGTTGCTCTGCTGCAATTTCTTGCCTAACCGGGCCGGAAAAGCGACAGTCCGCCCATGACAAAGCCAGACACCCTCCCCATGATCCGCCTGCAAAAGGGCCGCAGCAGCCGCCTAAGAGCCGGGCATCCCTGGATATTCTCCAACGAGGTGGAGATGAGCGAGCAGGCCAAGGGCTTGGCCCCTGGCTCGCTGGTCCGGCTTATCGATGCGGGGGACGAAGCCCTGGGTTCGGCCTATTTCAACCCCCACAGCCTGATTGCGGCCCGCCTTCTGACGCGCGATCCAGGCCAGCCCATCGATGGGCCTTTCATTAAAAGCCTTATCGAACAGGCGCTTAAGCTTCGCGACTCGCTGTTCGACCGGCCCTGCTACCGCCTGATCCATGCCGAAGCCGACCTTTTGCCGGGCCTGATCATCGACCGATTCGACGATATCGTGACCATCCAGGCCAATAGCGCGGGTGCGGAGACCTTGCGCCCCTTCTTGCTGGAGGCGCTCGAATCCCTGCTGTCCCCGCGCGTCGTCATCTGGGACGCCAGCAGCCCGATCCGCCGCCTGGAAGGCTTGGAGTCGGGATTTGAAGTCTTGAAAGGCCAGTTGGATGGTCCATTCGAGCTTTCGGAAAACGGCGCTGCCTTCTTCGCCGATCCCAATGCTGGGCAGAAAACCGGATGGTTCTACGACCAGCGCCCCAATCGCGCCCTGGCGGCTAGGCTGGCCAAGGGGCGGCGCGTCCTTGACCTTTACTGCTATGCCGGGGGATTCGGCGTGCTGGCCGCCTTGAACGGCGCCGAGTCGGTTCTGTGCGCCGACCGGTCGGAACAGGCGCTTTCCCTGGCCCGTCTGGCGGGCGACAAGAACGGCGTCGGCGGCAAGATGGCGTTCGAAAAGACGGAAGCCTTCGATTATCTGGAAAAGGCCGCAAGCAAGGGTGAAAAATTCGGCCTCGTGATTGCCGATCCGCCTGCCTTCGTCAAATCGAAGAAGGATCTGGCCCAAGGCGCCAAAGGCTATCGCAAGCTGGCCAAGCTGGCCCAGGCCCTGGTCGAACCGGGCGGCTTCCTGGTGCTGGCTTCCTGCTCGCACCATATGACGCCGGACATGTTCTTGAAGGAATGCGTGCAGGGACTGGGCCGACGCCAAGGCCGCATCCTGCATCAAGGCGGCGCGGGGCCGGACCATCCGGTCCATCCCCACCTGCCCGAGTCTGCCTATCTGAAAGCGCTGTTCTTCCAGTTGGATTGAGGGTTTCAGCAGTCAGCAGTCAGCAGTCAGCAGTCAGCAGTCAGCAAGGATTATAGCTGAAAGCTACCTATTCACATCGATCAGCGTGCGGCCCTTGATCTCGCCCTTCAGGATCGACTTGGCCAGATTGGGCAGATCGGCCAGACCGGCGACGCTGGTCATGCCATCCAGCTTGTCCATCGGCATTTCCTTGGCCAAGCGATTCCAGGCGGTGGTGCGCTCGGGATATGGGCTGGCGCCCGAATCGATCCCCAGCAGATTGATGCCACGCAACAGGAAGGGAATGACGGTGGCGTTCAATTCGATGCCGCTGGCATTGCCGACCGACGCGCAAGAGCAGCGATGTTTGAGCGAGGCGAGAACCGTACTCAGGCTGGCGCCGCCCACATTGTCGATGGCGCCGATCCAGCGTTCCGACAGCATCGGTTTCTTGGCGGCTTCCGACAATTCCTTGCGATCAACGATGCTGGTCGCCCCCAGCGACTTCAGATAGTCGTGCTGTTCTGGCCGCCCGGTAGCAGCGGCAACGCGGTAGCCCAGATTGGCCAACACGGCGACGGCGACGCTGCCGACGCCGCCCGCCGCTCCCGTCACCAGCACTTCGCCGTCCTTCTTGGGATTAAGCCCATGTGCTTCCAGCGCCATCACCGCCAACATGGCGGTAAAGCCCGCCGTGCCCAGCGCCATGGCGCGCTTTGCATCCAATCCGCTTGGCATGGGCACCAGCCATTCGGCCTTGACGCGGGCTTTTTGCGACATGCCGCCCCAATGGCTTTCGCCCACCCGCCAACCGGTCAGAATCACCTTGTCGCCCGCCTTGTATTTGGGCGAGGCGCTTTCCAGAACGGTGCCCGAAAAATCGATGCCGGGAATATGCGGATATTTCGCCACCATCCGGCCCAGCCCGCTCAGGATCAAACCATCCTTGTAATTGATGGTGGTGTAATCGATGCCGACCGTCACGTCGCCCTCGGGCAACTGGCTGTCTTCCAGCGTGGTCAGTTGGGAAGTGACCTTGCCTTCGGCCTCGGTCAGAAGAATGGCTTTGAAGCTCATGGCGGTTTCCTTCGTCCTGGTGGTTTTCGCCTTTATACCACGCCAAGACGAAGAAGGAACATCACAGCGCTTCGACCCGCTCGATCACGAAACCGCGGTCGGGCGGGAATTTGTGTTTGATCTTGTCGGCCGCCTTCGCCTCATTCTCGGCTTCGATCTCGATATAATGGGTATCGGCCCAGGAATCGGGATATTGGCGGTGATGCTCGCCCTCATAGACCAGACGGCGCACCTCGGCATTGTATAAGGCAATTTCATAGGGCCGCGTCATGACGCGCCTCGCTCCCGACAAATGTTGATGGGCGGAATTATCTTACGAAAACCGCTGACTCGCCTGTGACGGCGATCACAGGCGTTCAAGCCAACGCCGATTGCAGGCGCGTCCATTCGGCTTCCGGCCCCGGCAGGCCGAAGCGAAGCCATTTCGGATATTTCGCAAAGACGCGCAGCAAAATGCCGCGCCGTCCCAACCGCTCGTAAAGTTCGTCGGCGCCGTCCGTTTCGGCCAAACGAAACAACGACGTGCCGCCCACGATCCGCATGCCCAGGCCGCTCAGCAGCCTGTCCATCCGCAGCGCGTCCGCCTTCAGCGTTTGGCGCATGGCCCCGATCCAGGCGTCGTCCAACAAGGCAGATTCTCCGATCACCAGAGCCGGTCCATTCAAGGCCCACGACCCCAAGCGGCGCTTGAGCGTGGCCGCCGTTCCCGCCTCGCACAGCGCGAAACCCAGACGCAGCCCGGCTAGGCCAAAGAATTTTCCGAACGAGCGCAGCACGACCAATCCCGGCCGCCCAATCTCCTTGGACAGGCTTTTGGTGGGATCGGCATCGGCGAAGGATTCATCGACGACCAGAAAGCCGCCCTTGGCGGCCAGCACTTCGGACAGGGCGATCAGGCGCGCGGGTTCGACGATCCTGCCGTCGGGATTGTTGGGATTGACCAAGACCACGACGTCGGCCTGGGCCGCCGCCTCCAAATTCTCGATTTCCGAAACATGATGCCCGGCCTCGCGCCAGGAAACGGCATGTTCCTCGTAGGTGGGGGTCAGGACCGCAACTCTGGCGTTTTGGCGCAAACTGGGCAGAAGCTGGATCAGGCTTTGGGCGCCGGGTGCGGGCACGATCAATCTGGGATCGGCAACGCCATAACATTCGGCGGCCGCCGCGCGCAGCCCCGCATCAGAACCGGGCAAGCGCCGCCAGATCGCTCCGTCAAGGCTGGGCAAGGGATAGGGGCGGCGATTGATGCCGGTGGACAGATCCAGCCAGCCGGTCTGGGGTCGGCCAAAACGTTTCTCGGCCGCCTCTAGATTTCCGCCATGAGCAATGCGCGTGCTGGTCATGCCTTGGGCATAGACCGAATTCATCCAGGATGCCACTTCAATTAATCAGATCGGAAATTGTTCAATTCAAAAAGAAAGGCCCACCCCCAAGGGGGTGGGCCTGAAGGCGGGGGAATGGAAGGCTGTTATTCCATGCTGTTGGCGGGATCGCTGTCCTCGGCCCAATCTTGCTTGGGGGCGGGGAAGCGAGCGAACCACTTTTCCAGCTCGGCCACATGCGTGGCTTCTTCGAGCGCGAAGGTGGCGGCCAGCTTGCGCACTTCGTCATTGCGGGTCATCGCGGCCACCTGGGCGTAGAATTCCTGGCCGCGGGTTTCGTTGCGCAGCGCCACCTGAATGACGTGATAAGGCTTCATCAGGTAATGCGACGCTTCGTTATCGGTGGTTTCCGGCGGCTCGTTGCCCGGCCAGCGGAATTCCCAGGGCGCCAAATGCGGCACCGCCACGTTCGAGGCCCTGGCCGCCACTTCGGCGGCATGCTTCCTGGAAAAGTCGGCCATCTGCGCGAACAGGTCGGCCACTTCCTTGTTGTTGTGGGTCTTCATGCTGTCGGCCAGTTCGTCGTAGCGCGCGGCCGCTTCGTTTTCCAGGGCCAGGGCATGGGCCAGGAATTCGCCGACATCGTCCATCGCCGTGAACCTCTTGAAGCTCTTGGCCAGGTCGGTGGCGGGCTTGGGCATCGATCTCGGCACCGAGAACGAGGCCTTGGAGCCGGCATACAGAATGCCCGAGGTGAACATGTCGTCGTCGAGCAAGCGCTTGGCCGCTTCGCGCGGATCGCTGGTCGGCTCGAAGCCGCCATGGATCATGCTCTTCCAGTCGCGCTGTTCCGGACGGAAGGTGACGCAGGGGCTAAGCACCTGGATGAACGAGAAGCCCGGATGCGCGATGCCTTCCGAGATGATCTTGGACAATCCGTTGGGATCGCCCGAGAAGCCGCGCGCGATGAAGTTGGCGCCGCAAGTCAGGGCCAACTGCAAGGGCATGATCGGCGACACGCCGGGACCTTCCGGCGTCAGGTCGCTTTCGGTCCAATCGGACTCGGTGGTCGGCGAAGCCTGGCCCTTGGTCATGCCATAGACGCGGTTGTCCATGACGATGTAGGTCAGGTTCACGTTTCTGCGGCAGGCGTGCAAGAAGTGGTTGCCGCCGATCGAGAAGCCGTCGCCGTCGCCGCCCGCCACGATGACGGTCAGGTCGGGACGCGCCATCTTAAGGCCGGTGGCCACCGCCAGCGAGCGTCCATGGACGCTGTGGAAGCCATAGACGCTGGTATAGGCCGGAATGCGCGACGAGCAGCCGATGCCCGATACGAAAGCCGTCTTTTCCTTGACCAGCGCCAGTTCGGCGCAGGCCTTGGTGATGGCCGACAGGACGGAATAATCGCCGCAGCCCGGACACCAGACCGGCTTCAGATCAGACTTGTAGTCGTTCGCCTTGGGTGCGACAGGAGCTTGAATGTTCATGATCGTTGTTCCCGAATCTTAAAGCTGGTCGAGCAGGGTTTCGATTTCCTTGGGGCGCACCGGAAGCGGCCCCGGACGGTGGAATGCCTTCACCGTGCCCGGAAGATCGTAATGCGCGCGCAGGAATTTGTGGAACTGGGCGTCATGAGTCTGTTCGACGACCAGCACCTTGGAAACGCCCTTCAACGCTTCGGCCAGCTTTTCGGGCTGGGCGGGCAGCAGCAGGCGCAGGCTGATCAGCCTAGCCTTCTTGCCCTTGGCGTTCATGCGGGCCACCGCTTCGCGGACCGGGCCGGTGGCCGATCCCCAGGTGACCACGGCGACGCTGCCTTCGCCTTCGATGTCGGCCCACAAGTGGCCGAAATCGAATTTCTCGAGCTTGCGCTTGCGCTTGTTCAACTGCTTCGAATGGTCGGTGTCGGCGCTGGACGGCGTGCCGCTTTCGGCATGTTCAAGGCCGTCGGCGGTGTATTCGCCGCCCGCCATGCCCGGCGCCGACATCGGCGAAACGCCCGAAGGCGTGTCGGCATAGCGCTTGTAGCCGCCCTTGGCCAAATCCAGCGGCGAAGGCGTCAGACGCTTGGTGTTGAAGTTCATCGTCTTGGGCTGATCGACCACGGCGCGCGACTGGCCCAGCATCTGGTCCGACAACATGATGACCGGCGTTTGCAGGCTTTCGGCCAGATGCATCGACCATTGGCCGGTGACCAGACAGTCGTCGATGGCGTTGGCCGCCGTCACCACATGCGGCGCGTCGCCGTGCAGGCCGTAGCAGGCGATGTTCAAGTCGCTCTGCTCGCTCTTGGTGGGAATGCCGGTCGAGGGACCGCCGCGCATGACGTCGACGACCACGATGGGCGTTTCGCTGGCCACCGCCAGGCCCAGGGATTCGGTCATCAGCGCCAAGCCGGGACCCGAGGTGGCGGTCACCGACGGCACGCCGCCGAAGGAAGCGCCGATGATCATGTTGATGCTGGCCAACTCGTCTTCGGCCTGCACCAAGGTGCCGCCGATCTTGGCCAGATTGGGGGCCAGCCATTCCAGAATTTCAGTGCCCGGCGTGATGGGATAGGCGGCGCAGAAACGCGCCCCGCCCTGCACCACGCCATAGCCCGCCGCCTCGTTGCCGCTGACGTTCCAGCGCGACGCGAAGCCCGGCTTGGCGGCTTCCAGGGGATAGCGCATGGTCATCGGCTCGGCCGTGGCCGCGCCGGCGCGAATGCAATCGCTCGATGACTTGATGGCGTCAGCACCCTTGTGCTTCAAGGATTCGCCCACCACCGCCTCGATGGCTTCCAGCGGCAGATTGAACAGATGACCAACGACGCCCAGGGCCAGCATGTTGGCGCGCCCGCCCTTGATTCCCTCGGCCATGGTCTTCATGGGGAATTCGATGATGGCGGCGCCGCTTTTAGCGATGGCCTCGGGCATGTCGCCCTGCTCGGGATCGGTCAGAACGACGCTTTTCGCCGTCAGCGGCAACTCGGCCACGAAACGGTTCACATTCTGCCAATCGACCGCGATCAGAACGTCAAAGCTGTCCGATGGGCCGGTAATGGGAACCGAGCCGATGCGCACATAGGCCGCCGCCTCGCCGCCACGGATCTGAGGACCCGAAGAGCGGGTCATCATGCCGTAGTAACCCGCCTTGGACGCCGCTTCGAGCAGCATCTGGCCCGCCGTCATCACACCGGCGCCGCCGCTGCCGACGAGTGCCACAGAAACCGACTGCAATGTCATGTCCGAGTCCGCCTTTTTTTGCTGGGCGGGATTCGCCATCCCGGCCCTGTTTCAATTCCGAACGCCCCGTTGCGACGGGGTTGACCCTACCCTTGCGGGCGGGTTTTCGTCCACCACCGTCCTAGCGCTTTTGCAGTGCAAAATCAACCGGACTTAAAGTAGGGTGATAGCGAATATATCCTGCTTTGGCAAAGGCTGCTTTGGGTCCTCCCCTTCCATTCCTAGGTACGCGGTGGGAAGGGCAGGGCTTAAATTGGTGACCCGATACCGAATTACAAGATGGGAGAAGCGGTTGTGGATTGCACAGTCGCATTGTGGTGATTTCTTGCGTGCCCAGAAGCCGCTCTCTTGACGATGTTATTCTTTGACTAAGAACATATTCTGGATGTGGTGGATGCGAGATAGTGTTCCGCTCCCATGGAGAAATTGGGGTCAGAGTCACTGCCAAAGAAATTGGGGTCAAAGAAATTGGGGTCAGAGTCACTGCTGTCCCACAGGAAACGAAGTAAATGCGGCTTGATTCCCCGGTTGATGGTACAATGGATTTACCACAAGCCATTGACGCCAAACGGGAAACCAAGCCATGGGACATCATAGCACAGTTTTCGGCCAATTCTTGAAATTGGTTCCACGACATGATTTCGACGCCCTTGCCGGGATCCACCACGCCGGGGCGCCGCTACGGCGGATGACGCGGTATTCGCAGTTCGTGGCACTGGCGACTGGGCATTTGGCAAAACGCCACAGTCTGCGCGATATCGTTGCCAATCTCGGGGTCCAGGCGTCACGGCTTTATCACCTGGGAGCGCGACCGGTGACTCGGACGTCGCTCGCCCGGGTCAACGAGGAGCAGCCTTGGGCACGATCAACTCCGATAAGGTTCCTGCGGCGGCCAGGGCGGCCCCTTCG